>NZ_JBVAXR010000020.1:0-94177 GCF_055419445.1 Mycobacterium sp. IDUB_19
GTTGACGCCGGCGTCGCGCCAGACCGCGAGCCGCTCGCGGACCATCTGCTCGGTCCCGATCAGCGTGGTGCCCAGCACCATATCGTCGGTCACCAACGCTGCGGCGCCCTCACGGTCCCCGGCCTGCCAGCGCTCGCGCACCGCGGCGGCGGCCTCGGCCCAGCCTTGCCGGCTGTAGGCCTGGTTGTAAAAGTTCGTGCTCGACGACCCCATGCCGCCGAGGCTGAAGGCGAGTTCCTTTTTGCGGCCGGCGATCATACGGCTCAGTTCGTCCTCGTCGGCCGCGAAGGCCACTTCGGCGCCCTGACAGATGTCGATGTCCGCGCGGGTGCGACCGGCGGCCGCGAGACCGGCGTCGAGGTGGGCGAAGTACGCCTCGTGCGCGCCTTCCGGGACGAAGCTGGTGCCCAGCCAGCCGTCGGCGATCTCGCCGGTCAACCGCAGCATCGCCGGTGACAGCGTGGCGAGGTAGATCGGAATAGCGTGCTGCGGTGCGTTCGACACCCGCATCGGCACCGCCTCACCGGGACGAGGGATCTGAAATTCCTTGCCGGAATAGGAGATCTTGCCCCCGGCGAACACCTGGCGCACGATGTCGACGGTTTCTCTGGTTCGGGCCAGCGGCCGGCGGAACGAGACGCCGTGCAGGCCCTCGATCACCTGTGGACCCGAGGCGCCCAGGCCCAGCAAGAATCGCCCGTTCGACAGGTTGGACAGCGTGATCGCGGTCTGCGCCAGCAGCACCGGCGACCGGGTGCCGACCTGCAGGATGCCGGAGCCGAGCAACATCTTCTCGGTACGCGCCGCGAGGTAGCCCAGCGCCGAAGGTGCGTCCGCACCCCACGCCTCGGCGACCCAACACACATCGAGACCCAGCTTTTCCGCCTCGACGGCCAGCGTCACCACCTGGGCGACTTCGTCACTGCCGCCGGACAACTCAACCGTCGTCGCGGTGCGCATCAGCGCACCCCGTGTTCGGCCAGCCTCTTGATTGCCGCCAGGGTCTTGCTGATCGCCGTCTCGAATTCGCGCATCCGCACGAACACGATCTTTTCTTCCTTGTCCGGCATCGAGTCGATCGCCGCCGACAGCCCCGAGCGTCCCGGCCCTATCTGCATCCAGTAACTCAGGCTGGTACCGCCGTCCCGGGGTGCCAGCCGGAACCGCCAGGTCGACGACGGGTAATCGACATCACCTACCGCCCAGGCGAATTCGCGCGACTGGTCGCAGGCCACGATGTGCGAGGTGGTGCTCCATTCGCCGAACGCGTCGTGCTGGTTGTGTCCGACGAAGCGAGCACCGACCTTGGGCCGATCGGCGCTGCCGGCCCACTCCACGGACTGCAACTCGTTGCTGAACGTCGGCATCAGCTTGATATCCGAGATAAGGTTCCAGACCCGGGCCGGATCGGCGTCGATCCACGTCGAGGCTTCCACCGTCGGGTTGTCCGCATAACGTGCACCGGTCCACTCCACGCAGCCATTGTCCCCTACCCGGGGCGGAAGTCAGGCCGCGACGGGCTCGCGATCGGCTGGCTTGTCGGCCTTGATCTTCGGCAGCAGCGAGGACAGTTTGGCCGGGTCGGGGAACGTCAGCTTGACGATCTTGCGCACGACGGTGCCGAACTGCTGCAGCAGCGGTCCCTTGTTGTAGGGGATCCCGTAGCGTTCGCAGATCTCCTGCACCTCGGCCGTGATCTCCGAATACCGGCGGGCCGGCATGTCGGGGAACAAGTGATGCTCGATCTGGTGCGACAGGTTGCCGGACAGCAGATGAAAGAGCCTGCCCCCGGTCAGGTTGGCCGAACCCAGCACCTGGCGGAAGTACCACTGGCCGCGGGACTCGTCCTTGGTCTCCTCGACGGTGAATTCCTGGGTGCCGTCCGGGAAGTGGCCGCAGAAGATGATCATGTACGACCACACGTTGCGCATCAGGTTGGCCGTGAGGTTACCGGTCAAGACGAACGGCGCGAACGGTCCGGCCAGCAGCGGGAACGCCACGTAGTCCTTGAGCGTCTGACGCCGGGTCTTTTTCCAGATGTCCTTGAGTACCTCGCGCTTGTCGCGCAGCCGGATCTCACCGGAGCGGATGCGCTCGGTTTCCAGTTCGTGCAGCGCAACGCCGTACTGGAACAGCACCATCAGCAAGAACGCGTAGACCGGGTTGCCCAAGAAGTACGGCGTCCAGCGCTGGTCCTCGCTCATCCGGATGATGCCGTAGCCGATGTCGCGGTCCATTCCCACGATGTTGGTGTGGGTGTGGTGCATGTAGTTGTGCGAATGCCGCCATTGGTCGGCCGGGCACGCCGTGTCCCACTCGAACGAGCGGCCGGAGATGTTCGGGTCGCGCATCCAGTCGTACTGGCCGTGCATGATGTTGTGGCCGATCTCCATGTTGTCCAGGATTTTCGACACACCCAGCATTGCGGTTCCCAGCAGCCAGGCCGGCGGCAGGAACAGCAGCGCTCGTCCGCCGACCTCCAGCGCACGCTGGGCTTTGATGACGCGGCGGATGTAGTCGGCGTCGACTTCGCCGAGGTCGGCCATCACGCGATCCCTGATGGCGTCGAGTTCACGGCCGAACGCATCGGCCTGCTCGGGGGTAAGGGTGATCTTGTCGTGTGACATAGCTCCTCCTCCTAGAGGTTGTGGGCTTGTGTTGATGGGCGGCGACTCGCTAAAGGGCGAGATCGACGTCCCCGACGGGGACGGATACGCAGATCTGGATGTCTTCGTCCGGGGCGGTCGAGGCCGCGCCGGTGGTCAGGCTGCGCACGGTGCCGGAGACCTTCCGGCGCGTGCAGGTGTGGCAGATGCCCATCCGGCATCCGTTCTGCGGCGTCAGGCCGGCAGCTTCGGCCTGTTCCAGCAGTGAGCGGCCGTCGTCGACGACGTCAACTCCGCTGTCCGCGAACGTAATTCGGCCGCCCGACGGATTCGCTGGTGCCGCGATCACCGGCGGCACGAAGCTCTCGGTGTACACGTTGTCGCAGTGCTCGCGGACGGCGTCGACCAAAGCGGTTGGGCCGCAGACGAATACCGCGTCCGGCGACGGCATGGCCGCGTTGAGGTGCTCGGTACCGAAGCTTCCGACGAGGTCGCCCGAACCCGAACGGGTGAACCCGTGTAGCACCCGCACCCCCGGCATAGCGCTCAGCTCATCGCGGTAGCAGGCCTCTGCCGGCGTGCGGGCGTAGTGGACGAACGCGATCTCCGCCCCCTGATTTTGCAAGTGGCCCTCGGCGACCAGGGTGCGAAGCATCGCCATGACGGGCGTGATGCCGCTGCCGCCGGAAACCAGAAGGATCCGCCGCGGCCGTTGCGCCGGCAGGACGAAGTCGCCGCCAACACCGGCCAGGCCGACCACCATGCCGCGGCGGGCCTGCTCGTAGAGGTAGTTCGACACTAGCCCGCCTTCTGAACCGGCTCCGTGGCGGCCGATCGTCAACTCGAGGGTCGTGCTGCCTTCTACGTTGGCGGGTGAATAGCAGCGAGTGTGCCGGCGGCCGTCGATGTCGACAGTGACGTTGACGTATTGACCGGCCTTGACGGCGTGGGTGGATGTGAAGCTCTCGTTTGGAGCGAGGGTGAGTGTGATGCTGCGCGGCGTGGTGCGGCGCACGTCGATGACTTTGGCGCGGCCTTCGCTCAGTGTCCAGGTAGGCGCGACCAGCTCGGTGTAGCGGTCGACGCCGTGCGGGCCGGTGAGCAGGTCTACCAGGTCGGAGCCGAGAATTCGGTCCCGGAAAGTCTTGGCGAAGCTGTGACGCGAGGTCTGACTTCTTTGAGTGAACATATGTACACCGTGCTCTCAAACTTCGCAGCTAGTCAAGGGTTTGTGCAGCGCTGTGGTAGGCTTCACATAGTGAACGGTCGTACTCCTAGCTCACGTTCGCACCGGTCTAGCCGCGAGCGCTCCCGGGAAAGCCCATCACGCGAAGAGCGCAAAGAGGCGACCCGGCGCGCGATCATCGCCGCCGCACTCAAGCTGCTGCAGGACGGCAGCTTTTCGGCCCTGAGCCTGCGCGAGGTGACCCGCGAGGTCGGGATCGTGCCCGCGGCGTTCTATCGGCACTTCGAGTCGATGGAGGCCCTCGGGCTGGTGCTCATCGACGAGTCGTTTCGCAGCTTGCGCGACACCCTGCGCGATGCGCGCGCCGGCAAGCTCGACCCGAACCGGGTGATCGAGTCGTCCGTCGAAATCCTGATCGCCAGCGTCGCCGATCGACGGGAGCACTGGCGGCTGATCGCCCGCGAGCGCAACAGCGGCCTGACCGTGCTGCGCTACGCGATCCGCACCGAAATTCGGCTGATCACCTCCGAATTGGCGACCGACCTGGCGCGCTTCCCGGGGCTGCACGAATGGAGCACCGAGGACCTCAATGTGCTGGCGACCCTGTTCGTCAACTCGATGATCGTGATCGCTGAGGCGATCGAAGACGCCCAGTCCGCCGAGGCGCTGGAAGACATCCGGCGAACCGCCACCAAACAGCTGCGCATGATCGCCATCGGCATCGCCGGATGGCGAAGCAGCCCCTGACCTTTAGCGGGCGTCCCGCCACATCGCCCACAGCGGCGGCCCCCCATTGGGCAGCGCGACCTCTTGAGTCACCGTGAAACCAAATCGCATGTAGTAAGGCACGTTTTCGGGCTTGCTGGACTCGAGATAGGCCGGGCAGTGCTCGGCATCGCAGCGGTCCAGCCGCGAGGCCATCAACGCCTGCCCATAGCCGTGGCCGCGCACCGAGGGGTCGCTGCCGATGGCGGCCAGATACCAGTGCGGCTCTTCGGGATGTATGCGCTTCATCATTTCCTGGATGCCGCGCGCCATCCCCGTCCGCAGGCCGAACACCCGCAGAAATGCCGGCGTCATCGCCAACTGCGCCCAGCGGGATTCCTGCCACTGATTCGGCGGATCCCACAGGGCGGCCGCCCCGATGCCGGCCCCGTCGTGGGCCACCTCGACACCGCCGCGAGGCAGATGATGGTGCCGTGTCATGGCCGAAAACATCCGGGCCAGATGCGTGGTCCGCGTCATGCTCTCGGGAAATATCCAGGCCATCACCGGATCGTCGAAAAAGGCCCGGCTCAGGGTGGCCGAGAGGTCGCGGAGGTCGGCTTTGCGCGCCGGACGTGCCTGGGGGGCCATGACGTCAGGCTAGTGGCTACCATGCGGAATGAACACGAAACGGCCCGGGTGTGACGGTGAGGTGGCGGGTACTCCGATGCGATGACGGGACTTTCACGGCGGGCATTCGGGCAGATCGCAACGGGCGCGGGCGTGCTTGGCGCCGGAGCATGGGCGGCCGCGTGCGGGCGCGACCGCCACAGCGCGCCTGCCAGTCCGCCGCCTGCTGCGGCCAAGGGCGTGGGAATCACCTTGTCGCACGAGCAATTTCGCACCGATCAGCTGGTGGCGCAGGCCCAGGCGGCCGAACATGCCGGCTTTCAGTACGTCTGGGCCAGCGATCACATCCAGCCTTGGCAAGACAACGAGGGCCACTCGATGTTTCCATGGCTGACGCTGGCGCTGGTGGGCAACAGCACCAGCCGCATCTCCTTCGGCAGCGGCGTCACCTGTCCGACCTACCGCTACCACCCGGCAACGGTGGCGCAGGCGTTTGCCTCGCTGGCGGTCCTGAGTCCGGGTCGGGTGTTTTTGGGGCTCGGGACCGGCGAGCGGCTCAACGAGCAGGCCGCCACCAACACGTTCGGCAAGTACGCCGAGCGTCACGACCGTCTGGTCGAGGCGATCGACCTGATTCGCCAGCTGTGGAGCGGCCAGCGAATCTCGTTCGCGGGCCGCTATTTTCAGACCAATTCGCTGAAGCTCTACGACACACCACCGACTCCGCCGCCCATCTTCGTCGCCGCTAGCGGACCCAAAAGCGCAAGGCTGGCAGGGCAATACGGCGACGGCTGGATCACCCAATCCCGCGATCTCACGAACCCCAAACTGCTGGCCGCGCTCAACGCCGGCGCCCACGCCGCCGGGCGGGATCCCGCGAGTCTGGGCAAGCGCGCCGAACTGTTCGCCGTCGTCGGCGATAGCGAGGAGGCCGCCCGCACGGCGGCCTTGTGGCGCTTTACCGCCGGAGCCGTCGATCAACCCAATCCGGTCGAAATTCAGCGTGCCGCCGAATCGAACCCGATCGAGAAGGTGCTCGCCAACTGGACTGTCGGCATCGATGCCGCCACACACATCACCGCCGTGCAATGGGTTCTCGACGCCGGCGCCGTCCCGTTTCTGCACTTCCCGCAGGGCGACCCCATCACGGCCATCAACTTCTACCGCGACTACGTTCTGCCCAAGCTGCACTAATGGAGTCGCCGCTCTCGGCTCCGTTGCACGCCCCACTTACCATGAGGTAGCTCCTTCTCGGTTTATCTAAGATGCCGGTGCGACGATGCCCGGGGAATGGTTGGCCACGGTGTGGGACTTCGAAACGGACCCGGAATACCAGGCGAAGCTGGACTGGGTCGAAAAGTTCATGGTCGACGAGCTGGAACCGCTCGATCTGGTCGCCCTTGATCCGTACGACAAAAACAACGCCGAGATGATGAGCATCCTGCGGCCGTTGCAGCAGCAGGTAAAGGACCAGGGATTGTGGGCCGCCCATCTGGGGCCCGAGCTCGGCGGACAGGGCTACGGACAGGTCAAGCTCGCGCTGCTCAACGAGATCCTCGGGCGCTCCCGCTGGGCGCCGTCGGTGTTCGGCTGCCAGGCGCCGGACTCCGGCAATGCCGAGATTCTGGCGATGTTCGGCACCGACGAGCAGAAGGCCCGCTACCTGCAGCCGCTGCTCGACGGCGAAATCACCTCCTGCTATTCGATGACCGAACCGCAGGGCGGTTCCGATCCTGGCATGTTCGTGACGAGCGCGACCCGGGACGGTGACGACTGGGTCATCAACGGGGAGAAGTGGTTTTCCAGCAACGCCAAGCACGCGTCGTTCTTCATCGTGATGGCGGTAACCAAGCCCGACGCCCGCACGTACGACAAGATGTCGCTGTTCATCGTTCCGGGCGAGACGCCGGGCATCGAGATCATCCGCAACGTCGCGGTGGGAGGCGAGTCGGGCAAGCACGGTTCACACGGCTACGTGCGCTACTCCGACGTCCGAGTGCCCGCCGACCATGTGCTCGGCGGTGAGGGGTCAGCGTTCATGATCGCGCAGACCCGCCTCGGCGGCGGCCGCATCCACCACGCCATGCGCACAATTGCGCTGGCGCGCAAGGCTTTCGACATGATGTGTGAGCGCGCGGTATCACGCCAGACCAGGCACGGGAAACTGGCCGATTTCCAGATGACCCAGGAGAAGATCGCCGACAGCTGGATCCAGATCGAGCAGTTCCGGCTACTGGTGCTGCGCACCGCGTGGCTGATCGACAAGCACCACGACTACCAGAAGGTGCGCCGCGACATCGCGGCCGTCAAAGTCGCGATGCCCCAGGTGCTGCACGATGTCGCGCAGCGGGCCCTGCACCTGCACGGCGCGCTCGGAGTCTCCGACGAAATGCCCTTTGTCAAAATGCTGGTGGCCGCCGAGTCGTTGGGCATCGCCGACGGCGCCACCGAGCTACACAAGATGACGGTGGCCCGCCGCACTCTGCGTGAATACCAGCCGGTGACAACGCCTTTCCCGTCCCAGCACATACCTACCCGGCGTGCGGAAGCTCAGACCCGGCTGGCCGAACGCCTGGAGCACTCGATCGCCGAGTTCTAACCGCCGAGCGTCGACTTATCGGGCTGAAACGCCGGGTTTGGCCCCATCAACTCGGCGTTCGACGCGCCTTCAGGAGATGTAGCGAACGATGCTTTCGGCGACACAGGCCGGCTTCGGCGATCCGTCGACCTCGACGGTGGTGGACACCGTGGCCTGCACGGTGCCGTTGCCCAGGTCCTCGACGCCGACCAGCGAGCTCTGCGCGCGGACCCGGGAGCCGACCGGCACCGGCGACGGGAAGCGAACCTTGTTCAGCCCGTAGTTGATTGCGAGCTTGATGCCGTTGACGGTGTACATCTCGTGTTGCAGCCGGGGCAGCAGCGCCAGGGTCATGAAGCCGTGGGCGATGGTCTTGCCGAAGGGACCGGCCGCCGCTCGCTCCGGGTCGACGTGGATCCATTGGTGATCGCCGGTCGCGTCGGCGAAGAGGTTGACGTCTTCCTGAGTGATGGTCACCCAGTCGCTTTGCCCGATGGTCTCGCCCGTGGCGGCGGTGAGGTCGGCGACTGACTCGAAGGTGCGCATGCTTTCTCCTCTGCTCGCGGGTAAGCATAGAACTCGTGAGGCTGCTGTTGATTGCCGATACCCATGTCCCGACCCGCGCCCGCGATCTGCCCGCGCGGGTGTGGGAGGAGGTCGCGACGGCGGATGTCGTGATGCATGCCGGCGACTGGATAGCGCTCGAGCTGCTCGACGAGCTGCAGTCCAGGGCCGCCCGGCTGGTCGCATGCTGGGGAAACAACGACGGGCCTCAATTGCGGTCGCGACTGCCGGAGCGAGCGGATGTGACGTTGGCGGGAGTGCGCTTCACGGTCGTGCACGAAACCGGCGGTTCGGCCGGCCGCGAAGCCCGGATGTCTCGGCTGTACCCGGACAGCGAGGTGCTGGTTTTCGGGCACAGCCACATCCCGTGGGACACCATGACGCCGACCGGGATGCGCCTGCTCAATCCGGGCTCGCCGACGGATCGCCGCCGCCAGCCGTTCTGCAGCTACATGACGACCTGCGTCGATGACGGCAAAGTGACCGACGTCATGCTGCACCGCCTCGACAAGTAGCCCAGATATAAGCCCTGCATAGCTGGCACACATATATAGCTCGTAAACAGAGCTATATGCAAGCAATGAGCGCACGTACCGACTTGGTCGCCGAGGTGTTCGGCGTCGTCGGCCGATTCCGCCGCCAGTTGCGCAGGTCCGTCGGTCGGGGATTCGACTCCGCGCGATTCACCGAGTCGCAGTCCGAGCTGTTATGGCTGATCGGCCGGCGACCGGGGATCTCGGTCCGCGCCGCGGCAGCAGAACTCGGGCTGATTCCGAATACCGCCTCGACCATGGTCTCCAAGCTGGTGGCCGGCGGCTTGCTGATCCGGACTGTCGACGAGACCGACCGTCGCGCCTGCCAACTACGACTCGCCGAGCCGACCCAGCAGATCGTCGATGCATCGCGGGCCGCCCGGCGCGTGCTGCTGTCCGAGGCGCTGGACGAACTTAACGATGACCAAATCGATTCTCTGACAAAGGGTTTGGAGGTTCTCGACATGGTGGCCCGCAGATTACAGGAGAGATGACTATGACGAAATTACCGATGGCGATCGACTGCCGGCACCTGACCTTCCGCTACGGCCAGTTCACCGCCGTCGACGACCTGACGTTGCAGGTGCGGCCCGGCGAGACGATGGGTCTGCTCGGACCCAACGGCGCGGGAAAGACGACGCTGGTGCGGATGCTCACCACGCTGACCCCCGTGCAGGACGGCGAATTGCGCATCTTCGGGCTGGACTCCCGGCGTCAGACTATCGATATTCGCAGCAATATCGGCTATGTCCCGCAACAGCTTTCGATCGAGCCCGCGCTGACCGGCCGGCAGAACGTGGAATGGTTCGCTCGGCTCTACGGCGTACCGCGTGCGCGGCGCGCCGACCGCGTCGAGCAGGCACTAGGCGCCATGGAGCTGCTCGACGTCGCCGACCGGCTGGCGGGCACCTACTCCGGCGGGATGGTGCGCCGCCTCGAGGTGGCGCAGGCACTGGTCAACCGCCCGTCGCTGCTGGTGCTCGACGAACCGACGGTCGGGCTGGACCCGATCGCCCGCGATGGCGTGTGGTCGCAGGTGCAGAGCATGCAGGCCCAATACGGCATGACCGTGCTGCTGACCACTCACTACATGGAGGAAGCCGACGCGTTGTGCGATCGAGTCGCGCTGATGCATCACGGCAAACTGCGCGCTGTGGGCACTCCCACCGAGCTGAAGACCAAGGTATCCAAGGTGTCGCCCGGCGCCACGCTCGAGGACGTGTTCCGTCACTACGCATCTTCGGACCTGCGCGCCGACACGTCTTCCGAACCTTCCGACTTCCGCGAAATCCGTTCTAGCAGAAAGGTTGCCAGCCGTGCAAGTTGATCACACCTGCCAGACCCCGGCAGCCACGCTGGCGCGCGCACCGCGTGGGTGGCAACGGGTCGGTGCAACGTTCAGCCGCATCGGCGCCTTCGCGATCGTCGAACTGCAGAAGCTGCAGCACGACCGTACCGAGCTTGTCACCCGGATGGTGCAGCCGGCGTTGTGGCTGCTGATCTTCGGGACGACGTTCAGCAAATTGCACGTCGTCAAGACCGGATCGGTCTCGTATCTGGCCTTCCTGGCGCCGGGAATCATCGCGCAGTCGGCGCTGTTCATCTCGATCTTCTATGGCATACAGATCATTTGGGATCGCGACGCCGGTGTGCTGGCCAAACTGATGGTGACACCGGCCCCGGCGTCGGCGCTGATCACCGGCAAGGCGTTCGCGGCCGGGGTGCGCTCGGTCGCCCAGGTCGTCGGTGTGCTGGCGCTGGCGTATCTGATGCGCGTGGGCCTCACCGTCAACCCGCTGCGAATCCTGGCGGCCATGGCCGTCGTGATGCTCGGTGCCGCGTTCTTCGCCTGCCTGTCGATGACGTTGGCCGGGCTGGTCCGCAATCGCGATCGCCTGATGGGTATTGGGCAGGCGATCACGATGCCGTTGTTCTTCGCGTCGAACGCGCTGTACCCGGTCGACGTGATGCCCTCGTGGCTGCATGTGCTGAGCACCGTCAATCCGCTGAGCTACGAGGTCGACGCCCTGCGTGCGTTGTTGATCGGCACCCCGCTGAACCCACTCGACATCGTCGTGCTGGTCTTGGCGGCGCTGATCGGAATCACCACGGCCTCAACACTTTTGCGTCGACTGGTCGCCTAGGTCGCTGCACCGGTGCGGTAGCGCATGTGTTATCGCACCGCAAGAGGGCGCATGGTTCCGAGAGTCAATCGTGACCGGAACGAGACGATTCCTCGCCGACTCTCAATCGTTAGCCAACCGCGATCTACCACCCCGGCCGCGACAAACGAGTTCAACCCTCCCACTGTGTTTCACTCCCGGAGAACAGATTCCACCGCATAGCGCGGCAGATGAAAGTTGGGATGGGTAAGAGCTATGACATTCGTTGAGAAGTTGCGTGGCGCTGCGACAACCATGCCGCGCCGGCTGGCTATCGCGGTTGTAGGCGCTGCCCTGTTGTCCAGTCTGGTCGCTGTTGTCGGCGACTCGGCGACTGCGGGGGCGTTCTCCAAACCGGGTCTTCCAGTGGAGACCCTGCAGATTCCATCACCGTCGATGGGCCGCGACATCAAGGTTCAATTCCAGGGCGGCGGACCGCACGCGGTCTACCTGCTCGACGGTCTGCGGGCGCAGGATGACTACAACGGCTGGGACATCAACACGCCGGCCTTCGAAGAGTTCTACCAGTCCGGTGTGTCGGTGATCATGCCCGTCGGCGGCCAATCCAGCTTCTACAGCAACTGGTACCAGCCGTCGACAAGCAACGGCCAGACCTACACCTACAAGTGGGAGACCTTCCTGACCCAGGAGATGCCTGTCTGGCTGCAGGCCAACAAGCAGGTTTCGCCGTTCGGCAACGCCGCGGTGGGACTGTCGATGTCGGGTGGCTCCGCAATGATCCTGGCCGCGTACTACCCGCAGCAGTTCCCCTACGCCGCGTCGCTGTCGGGCTTCCTCAACCCGTCCGATGGCTGGTGGCCGACGCTGATCGGCTTGGCGATGAGCGACTCGGGTGGCTACAGCGCCAGCAGCATGTGGGGTCAGTCCACCGACCCGGCGTGGAAGCGCAACGACCCGATGCTCCAGATTCCGCGGCTGGTCGCCAACAACACCCGGGTCTGGGTCTACTGCGGCAACGGCACACCGAGCGACCTCGGCGGCGACAACATGCCGGCGAAGTTCCTCGAGGGCCTCACGCTGCGCACCAACGAGCAGTTCCAGAACACCTATGTGGCCGCAGGCGGACGCAACGGTGTGTTCAACTTCCCGGCCAACGGAACCCACTCGTGGCCGTACTGGAACCAGCAGCTGATGGCGATGAAGCCCGACATGCTGCAGGTGCTCAACGCGCCCAGCCCGCCCGCCGCCCCTCCCGCCGGCTAGGGGCGCCTGACACACCCAAACGAGCATCGGCAGCAGCGCCCGGTCAGCGCTGCTGCCGATGCTTTTGGGTTGACCGGGACTAATCGAGGACGGCGCGCCGGTCCATGTGGAAATAGGTGATGCCGGTCGTCAACGCGCATACGCCGGAGGCGACCACCAGCATCCAGGTGCCATTGACGATCAGGCTGATGCCGCCACCGACGGCGGCACCCAGCATGAAACTGGCGAGCAGCAGAAAGTAGCCGAGCCACTCCGCCGCCGTACCGCCGGCGATGTGGCGTTCGATGCCCTGGCCCATCTTGACCAGCGTGCCGGTCACATAGCTCAACGGCACCGAAACCTCGCCGTTCTTGACGAACGACGTGTTCAGCGCGCCAACGCCGAAGACCACCAACATGATCGGCGCGAAATCAAGCATGTTCTCCTGCCAGCCCTCGTCGAGCACGTCGACCGCGGTAGCGGCGATCAGGCTGAAGGTGGTCAGCACGGTTGGGCCGTGCGGATGCGCCGACCAGAAGCGGCGACGGCACGCCGAGGCGACCACCACGCCGGTGACGAAGCACAGCATCAGCACCCCCGCCGAAATCGACAGCAGCACGTCATGCCGGAAGTAGCCAAGTACCGCGCGCTGGGCATTCCCGGTCATGAAGGTGACGAAGTATCCCTCCGAGTGCGTGAAAGCGGTCGCCCCCAGGACACCGGCCAGCCCGGCCAGCACCCACGACAATCGAGCTTCACTGTCGAAAATCTCATTTGCCACACGGACAATGCTTGCAGACGCCCGTCGCGGGCGCAGCGGCCTACTCGACCGCGGTGAGCCGGGCGATGGACCGCAGCGGGATCGGCAGCCACCCCGGGCGGTGCCGCGCCTCGTAGCCGGCCTCGTAGACGGCCTTGTCGAGTTCATAGGCGGCCAGCAGCGGCGCCGAGTCTCGAGGATCGGTCTCCGACGCGGCCGCATAGCCGTCACAGAAGGCGGTGCGATTGCGCTCGACCCATTCCCGGGCGCGGGCGGCCAGCTGCTTGTCGGCCCCGTGATCGACCAGCGGCCCGTAGGCGGCGTACTCGAACGACCGCAGCACGCCGGCCACATCGCGCAGCGGCGAATCCGGGGCCCGCCGCTCGTCCAGCGGCTGACCGGGCTCACCCTCGAAGTCGATCAGCAACCAGCTCTCCGGGGTGCGCAGCACCTGCCCCAGGTGCAGATCACCGTGAATGCGCTGGACGGTGATGCTCTCGCCGGCGAGCTTGCCGAAGCGCTGTTCGATCGTTGCCGCGTGCTCCGCCAGCTCGGGGACCAGCGCCGCGGTCGACGCCAGCCGTGCCACCACGTTGTCCACCGGAAAGGTGGACTGCGCGGTTCCCAGGGCTTCGGCCAGGGTGGCGTGTACGGACGCGACAGCCTCGCCGAGCCGATAGGATTCACCGGCGAAGTCGCCGCCGACCTCGTAGGCGTACAGGTCGCCCTCGGCGAACAGGTCGCGAACGCTGGCCGTCGCCATCGCCCAGCCCTCGGCGGCGTTGGACTCGAACTCGGTGACCATGCCCAATGGCCACGCCGTCTCCTCGGTGCCGTCGGCACCCGCGATCTCGTAGGTACCTAACAGTCGGGCCACGTTGGGGTTGCCGGCCCGGCCGAGCACCCGGTTCAGCTCGATGTCGGGGTTGATACCCGGGCTGACCCGACGAAAGACCTTGAAGATCGCGGACCGATCGAAGATCACGCTGGTGTTGGACTGCTCGGCGTCGGCGACCCGCGGATAGGCATCCAGCGGAAGGGTGACATCCGGCTCCTTGCGGAACACCACTTCGGTCCCGGAGGAATCTCGGGAGGCGGACGTGTCGATCAGCGACAGCAGAAACTGGGGCGCGTCGGTTTCGTACAGCGCGTCGTAACCGGTCTGGTCGTCGGCCGAGCCGATCGTGGCCACGGTGTTGTACTCGATGACCGGCTCGACGTCCCAGCCGACCAGCACCTGATAACGCTCCGCGGGGCCGCTCGTGTAGTTGGCGTCGACGAGCACCAATTCGAGGTTGTCGCGCAGTGAAACGACCAACGCGGGCTCGGCACTGGACAGCTCGCGATTGCGCCCGGCATACCACCGCTGCTGTGGCAGCCATTCGGTCCAAGGAAGCTTGGCTGACTGGGTCGTCATGCGTTCTCCTCCGATGCGCACAGCTGGAACCAGTAGAACCCATGTCCCGGCAGTGTCAGCAAATAGGGCAGGTGGCCGATGCGGGGGAACTCGACCTGCCCGGTGAGCTCGATCGGCGTGTGGCCGCTCCAATGTTGCAGGTTCAACTCGATCGGCTGGGGGAACCGCGACAGATTGTTGACGCACAGCACGATGTCGCCGTCGTCGGGTGCTTGGCGCAGGAATGCCAGCACCGACGGGTTCGATCCGCCGAGTTCCTCGAATGTGCCGACGGCGAAGGCGTCGTGTCGGCGACGCACCGCCAGCATCACGCGGGTGAAGTTGAGCAGCGACGTCGAGGTGTCACGCTGGGCTTCCACGTTGACGGCCTGGTAGCCGTAGACCGAGTCCTGGCTGGGCGGCAAGTACAGCCGGCCGGGGTTGGCCTGGGAAAAACCGGCGTTGCGGTCCGGCGTCCACTGCATCGGGGTGCGGACCCCGTCGCGGTCACCCAGCCAGATGACGTCGCCCATGCCGATCTCGTCGCCGTAGTACAGGACCGGCGAGCCGGGCAGCGACATCAGCAGCGCGGTGAACAGTTCGATCTGGTTGCGGTCGTTGTCCAACAGCGGTGCCAGCCGGCGCCGGATCCCGACGTTGGCCTTCATCCGCGGGTCCTTGGCGTACTCGGAGTACATGTAGTCGCGCTCTTCGTCACTGACCATCTCCAGCGTCAGCTCGTCGTGGTTGCGCAGAAAGATCCCCCATTGCGCGATGTCGGGGATCTCCGGCGTCTGCGCGAGAATCTCCGAGATCGGGAACCGCGATTCGCGGCGCACAGCCATGAAGATGCGTGGCATCAACGGGAAGTGGAACGCCATGTGGCACTCGTCGCCGCCGGTGCTGGCATCGCCAAAATATTCGACGACGTCCGCAGGCCACTGATTGGCCTCGGCGAGCAGCACCCGGCCCGGGAACTCGTCGTCGACGACCTTGCGGACCCGCTTGAGGAACGCGTGTGTCTCCGGCAGGTTCTCGCAGTTGGTGCCCTCGCGTTCGAACAGATAGGGCACCGCGTCCAGCCGAAACCCGTCGATCCCGAGATCGAGCCAGAAGCGCAGCACGTCGATCATGGCCTCTTGCACGGCCGGGTTGTCATAGTTCAGGTCGGGCTGGTGGGAGAAGAACCGGTGCCAGTAGAACTGCTTGCGGACCGGGTCGAAGGTCCAGTTCGACTCCTCGGTGTCGATGAAGATGATGCGTGCATCGGTGTATTTCTCGCTGGTGTCGCTCCACACGTAGAAGTCGCCGTACGGGCCGTCGGGATCGTGCCGCGACTCCTGAAACCAGGGGTGTGAATCCGAGGTGTGGTTCATCACAAGGTCGGTGATGACCCGGATCCCCCGCTCGTGCGCCGCGTTGAGCAAAGCCACGAAGTCCTCGACCGTGCCGAACTCGGGCAGCACCTTGTAGAAGTCGCGGATGTCATAGCCGCCGTCACGCAGCGGCGAGTCGTAGAACGGGGGCAGCCAGATGCAGTCGATTCCGAGCCACTGCAGGTAGTCGAGTCGTTGCAAGAGGCCGCGCAGGTCACCGGACCCGTCCGCGTTGCCGTCCAGGAATGCCCGGACCAGCACCTCGTAGAAGACGGCGTGTTTGAACCAGGTCGGATCGGCCGGCAGCGAGGCCGCGATCTCGAAGTCCTCCGCGTTGGGGTGCTCGACTACACCCCCTTCGACGTGACTCCCTCCCGCGGGATCGTGCTCAACGGCGTCGGTTGCGTCGTTCATCAATTCCACGATGCCACGTGTACCCGAGGCGGCCCGATCGGAATCACGCAGCTAATTCGCCGACCTGGCAACCGAATTGGCCGCCGGCCAGAAAGTACGCGGGTCACGATCAGGCCGGAGGCCCCTCCCCCAACACCACGTTCGCGGTCTGGTCGCCGGCCCCGGAACGCCAGTGCAGCACGATGGTGTCGCCCGGGTGATGCGGGACGAGCACGTCCGTCATCGCGGTGGGCCCGTTGATCGGCACATTGTCGACGCCGATGATGACGTCACCGGGTGCGATACTGGTGCCCGCCGCGGGACCGCCGGGCACCAGGCGCTGGACCCGGGCTCCGTTGCCACCGTTCTCGGCAACGCCCATGCCGAGGAAGGCCGTGGGGCCGACGTGCACGGTGTTGGAACCGGCTCCGGACCGGATCTGACCGGCGACGCCCATCGCGTGACCGATCGGGATGGCGAAGCCCTGGCCGCCGGACATCTTGTAGCTGTCGGTGGCGGCCGTGTCCAACCCGACCACCTGCCCGGCGTTGTTGACCAGCGGCCCGCCCGAGTCACCGGGCTTGATCGCGGTGTCGGCCTGGATCAACCCGCCCAGCGTCTCGTCGGCGCCGGTCAGGGTGTCGGTGGCCGAGACGGTCTGGTTGAGTGCGACCACTCGGCCGGGCACCACGCTGGGCGCTCCGCCTTGGCCGTGGGTGTTGCCGAGCGCGACGACCGGCTCGCCGATGGCGACGCCGCCCCCGATCGCGGCGGCGGGCAGGCCACCCGCGCCCCGAAGCTGCAGCACCGCGACGTCCGCGGTGCGGGAGTAGCCGATCACGTCGACGGCGTACGTCTGACCGTTGCCGACGTCGAACGCGCTGATGTCGGTCGCGGCCGAAATGACGTGGTTGTTGGTCAGCACCACACCACCCGGATCAATGACGATGCCGGTCCCGGCCCCCACCGCGCTGTTGTAGCCGAACTTGGTGCTGATGTTGACGACCTGCGGTCCGACCTGCGCGGCGATCGCCGCGGGGTCCAGCGGGAACATGGGCGCGTCGCGGAACCCGCCTGACGCCGGAGTCGACGGCGACGCAGCCGCCGGCACCGTGGTCAGGCCCAGGCCCAGTCCGACCACAGCCAGCACACTGACCAACCATGACCGCCAGACTGAGCGGTGGTGCCATTTGCCCATCCCGTACCTCCCTGCATCGGGGTGCGAAGCGCAAGCGGCCCAGCCTCTACGTCTGGGCCACACAAATTTGTGTACCTCACCGTAATGCAGGTAGCTAGTTCAGGCCTCACTAAGCGCTGGTGAGTGATTGCGCCCCTAAGCTGGCACGGTGGGCGAATTCGACCCCAAGGCCTGGTTCGCACGGTCCCCGGTGGCGCGACTGGCGACCAGCTCGCCCGACGGAGAACCGCACCTGGTGCCGGTGGTATTCGCGTTCGACGACGACTCCCCCGACGGCCACGGCGTGGTGTATACCGCCATCGACGCGAAACCGAAAAGCACGCAGCGGCTGCGTCGGCTGACGAACATCGCCGGCAACGCACGGGTCAGCCTGCTCGTCGACCATTACGCCGACGATTGGACGCAGTTGTGGTGGGTCCGGGCCGACGGTGACGCCGCCATCCATTACGACGGCGCGGCGATGCACACCGCCTACCGGATGTTGCGCTCCAAATACCGTCAGTATCAATCGGTTTCGCTCAACGGCCCAGTCATCGCGATAACGGTGCACCGCTGGTCGAGCTGGCACGCCTGACCAGGCGCGCTGCAGCGCGCAATTGTGGCCGGCCCGTGGCCTTGTGTTGGGCGGCAGTTGGGAGAAAGGTTGCTTCATACGTTCTGTGAGCTACGACACACCGTGGCCGGCCGAGCGAAGTGGAGGAAGGTCATGGCGGACAAGGCGAACGCTTCGGCGGGCACGGGAGCCGTTCCCACCGCGAACTGTCCCGGCGATGTTCGCAACATCGCCCTGGTCGGCCCTTCGGGGGGCGGCAAGACGACACTGGTCGAGGCTCTGCTGGTCGCGGGCGGGGTGCTGACACGGCCGGGCTCGGTCACCGAGGGCAGCACCATCTGCGATTACGACGACGCCGAAATTCGCCAGCAGCGGTCGGTGGGCGTTGCGGTGGCCTCCCTGTCGCACGGCGGCATCAAAATCAACCTGGTCGATACACCCGGATACGCCGATTTCGTCGGCGAGCTGCGAGCCGGATTGCGCGCCGCGGACTGCGCGCTGTTCGTCATCGCCGCCAACGAGGGCGTCGACGAGCCGACCAAATCGCTGTGGCAGGAATGCAGCCAGGTCGGCATGCCCCGCGCGGTGGTGATCACCAAACTCGACCACGCCCGCGCGAACTATTCCGAAGCGCTGCAGGCGGCGCAAAACGCGTTCGGCGACAAGGTTTTACCGCTCTACCTACCGACCGGCGCACCATCGTGTGAAGGACTGATCGGCCTGCTGTCGCAGAAGCGCTACCAGTATTCGGGCGGCACGCGCACCATCGAGCCGCCGGATCCATCGGATGCCGACCGGATCGAGGACGCGCGCGGCACGCTGATCGAAGGAATCATCGAGGAATCCGAGGACGAGTCCCTGATGGACCGCTATCTCGACGGCGAGTCGATAGACGAGGCCGTGCTCATCGACGACCTGGAGCGCGCCGTCGCCCGGGGGTCGTTCTTCCCCGTCCTCCCGGTGTGCAGCGGCACCGGTGTCGGCACCCTGGAATTGCTCGAGGTCGCCACCCGCGGTTTCCCATCTCCGATGGAACATCCGCTACCGGAAGTGTTTACGCCGCACGGCGCCCCGCACGCCCAACTCGCCTGTGACGCCAAAGCGCCGTTGTTGGCAGAGGTGGTGAAGACGACGTCAGACCCCTACGTCGGCAGGGTGAGCCTGGTCCGGGTTTTCTCCGGGACCATCAGGCCCGACACGACGGTGCATGTGTCGGGCCATTTTTCGTCCTTCTTCGGGGATCCCGAAGGGACCAGAGGCAACGGCAACACCCACCCCGACCACGACGAAGACGAACGGATCGGGGTGCTGTCCTTCCCGCTCGGCAAGCAGCAACGGCCCGCACCCGCGGTGGTGGCCGGCGACATCTGTGCGATCGGCAAGCTGAGCCGCGCCGAAACCGGCGACACGCTCTCCGACAAGGCGGAGCCCCTGGTGCTGAAGCCCTGGGCCATGCCGGAGCCGCTGCTGCCGATAGCCATTGCGGCGCATGCCAAGACCGACGAGGACAAACTGTCGGTCGGGCTGGGCCGGTTGGCCGCCGAGGACCCGACGCTGCGGATCGAGCAGAACCAGGAAACGCACCAGATCGTGCTGTGGTGCATGGGTGAGGCCCATGCCGGCGTCGTCCTCGAGGCGCTGGCCAACCGGTACGGCGTCACCGTGGACTCGGTGGAACTGCGCGTTCCGCTGCGGGAAACCTTCGGCGGCAAGGCGAAAGGCCACGGCCGCCACGTCAAGCAGTCCGGCGGGCACGGCCAGTACGCGGTGTGCGACATCGAGGTGGAGCCGTTGCCGGAGGGCTCCGGATTCGAGTTCGTCGACAAAGTGGTCGGCGGAGCGGTACCGCGACAATTCATCCCGAGTGTGGAGAAGGGTGTCCGCGCGCAGATGGAAAAGGGTGTGCACGCCGGTTACCCGGTGGTCGACATCCGAGTCACCCTGCGCGACGGTAAGGCCCACAGCGTGGACTCGTCGGACTTCGCGTTCCAGATGGCGGGTTCGCTGGCGTTGCGGGAGGCCGCCGCCGCGACGAAGGTGACCTTGCTCGAGCCGATCGACGAGATTTCGGTGCTGGTGCCCGACGACTTCGTGGGCGCGGTGCTGGGCGACTTGTCGGGCCGTCGCGGCCGGGTGCTCGGCACCGATACCGCGGGCCAGGACCGAACGGTAGTGCGAGCCGAAGTGCCCCAGATCGAGCTGACCCGGTACGCGATCGACTTGCGTTCACTGGCCCATGGGGCCGCGTCGTTCACCCGTTCGTTTGCCCGCCACGAAGCCATGCCGGAGTCCGCCGCGAGCCGATTGACGGCTACTGTTTGAAAGCACCTGATAATCAGCCAGATTGGGAGCCCGGATTAAAGTATGTCGACATTCAATGGGCTGCCCGCCCATATCCTGCTCAATCATTTCGTCGTCGTCCTAGGTCCGCTTACAGCGATTCTGGCGATCCTGTGTGTGATATGGCCCGCGGCGCGGCGCCGGCTGATCTGGCTGGTTCTGCTGCTGGCGGTGGGCACGCTCGTCTTGACCCCGTTGACGACCAGCGCGGGCGTCTGGTTGTCGGCTCGCGTCGGTACAGCGTCGCCGGCGCTCACCAACCACGAGCAACTCGGCTCAACCCTGATCTACATCGTGGCGGCGCTGGCGGCGACGGTCACGGTATTGGCCGTCCTCCACGTTCGTGAGGCGCACGGCGTGGACATGAAACTCACACTGCACGCCGTGGTCGGGGTGCTGGTGGTCATCGCGGCCGTGGCCACCCTGGTGCAGACATACCGAGTCGGCGATTCGGGCGCCCGCGCCGCCTGGGGAAACGTGACGTCGTCGGCACCCTGAGGCTGTCTCGATAGCCCTTGCCGCACAGCTCTTCTCACGCTGCTTTCTCGGCGTCAGGCTCCGCCGAACTGTTGGGCCACGGCGCGACGATCCAGCGAACCCTTGGCGGTGTGCGGCAGTTCGCCGGTCTGCAGGAAGGTGGTAGGCAGCTCGTAAGGCGCCAACCGCTCACGGCAGAACTCCGTCAGCTCCTCGGGGCTCGGCGGAGTCGATTCGCGCGCGACGATCACCGCAGCCACCGTCTCGCCGTACATCTTGTCCGGCAGCCCGAGCACCGCGACCTCCAAGACGCCGGGATGGCCGGCCAGCACACCCTCAACGCGTTCCGGCGAAATCTTCTCGCCACCACGGTTGATGAGTTCCTTGATCCGCCCGCGGATGCTCAGATCCCCCGCTGTCGACAGTGACCCGAGGTCGCCGGTGCGCAGCCAGCCGTCGGTGAAGTTGGCGGCGGTGATCGACGGGTCGCCGAGGTAGCCGCGCACCACGGTCGGGCCATGCAGCCAGACCTCGCCGACGGACTCGGCAGGAAGGGGCTGTCCGTCAGACCCGATGATCCGGATCTGCGGACTGGTCGAACGACCGACGAGACCAGTTGTCTCAGAGGGATTTTCACCTTGATCGATCCCCGTGGTGGCCACCTGATGAGTGCCCTCGGTCATCCCGAAAGCACACACCACCGTTGCGCCGAAGGTGTCTTGCAGCGCCTGGGCGGTTTCCGTGGTGAGCGGTGCGCTGCAGCTACGGATGAAGCGCAAGGCGACGAGTCCGCTGTCCGGCTGCTCAGTGTTGTTGCGCTCCAACAGGATCTGGTGAATCGTCGGAACCGCGGTGTACCAGGTGGCCCCGACGGCGGCGATGTCGTCCCAGAAGGTGTGCGCCGAGAACTTCCCGCGCGCGGGCAACAGCACCGTCCCGCCGGATGCCAGCGTCGACAGCAGCGCGGCGACCAGACCGTGGCCGTGATAGAGCGGCATTACCGCAACCGTCGCGTCGTCGGGACCCAGCTGATAGGCGGCGACGATCGCCCGCACCGAACTGGCGATGTTCGCCCGCGTCCACGGGACCATCTTCGGCATGCCCGTGGTGCCGCCGGTGAACATGATCATGGCGTCGTCGTCGTGCAGCCCCTCGGGTGTCGAGACGTCTCGATTCGGCGCGGCCGCGGCGTCCAGGTTGACCGACGACGGAGCACCGTCACGGCCGATGGTCACAGCGATCGTCCACCACACCAATCCCGGTCCCTGCTCGTCGCCGGGCACCTGGCCATCGACGAGCACCACCCCCGCGCCCGCGACCTCGCAGCGGGCACGCTGGTCGCCGACGGGTAGCGCCGGATCCAGCGGAACCGCGATCAGCCCGGCGCGCGACGCCGCCAACAAGCCGACGACGAACTCCGCATTACTCCCGGACCGCAGCGCGAGCCGATCTCCCGGCCGCAACCCGGCGTCCCGCAGCCGCCCGGCCAGCTCGTCAACCAGCCGAACCAGCTCGCCGTAGCCGACCGGTACCCGATCGGCGGTGGCGACCAGCGCCGGCGCCTCCGGCCGGCGCAGTGCCGCCGCGGCGACCAAATCGGCGATGCTCGGGGATTCGTCGGTCAACTCCGCCTCCGGAAGGTAGGTGGTCAATTCGGTCATCGCAGTGGTCCTCCGTCTTTGTCGATATGTAGCAGCACCTGATTGCACGATGCAGAGAAACCGCCGCGTTCGTCCAATACTGTTCCGCTCAGGATCGATAATCGGAAGCTATTGAGTGCGTCTTGCCGCTGACCAGCGGTCGATAACCAGCGTAAATCGCTGCATAGTGGCTTGGTCTTGGACACCGGCGGGGCACCCGGACCACAGTGGTGGACAACACGCGAGAGACACGAGGAGTCGGGACATGACCACACTTTCGGCATCACCTGACGGAGCGCCGGAGGGGTCGGAGGACACTGCCCTGACCGACGGCTTCCACCTCGTCGTCGATGCCCTCCGGACCAACGACATCGACACCATCTACGGGATCGTCGGCATCCCGATCACCGACCTCGCGCGTGTCGCTCAGGCGTCCGGCATGCGGTACATCGGCTTCCGGCAGGAGACGTCAGCCGGCAATGCCGCCGCTGCCGCCGGGTTTCTCACCGGCCGCCCCGGGGTGTGCCTGACGACATCGGGGCCCGGATTTCTCAACGGCCTGCCCGCCCTGGCCAACGCCACCACGAACTGCTTCCCGATGATCCAGATCTCCGGGTCGAGTAATCGAGCGCTGGTCGATTTGCAGCGCGGCGATTACCAGGACCTGGATCAACTCAATGCCGCAAGGCCTTTCGTAAAGGCCGCCTACCGGGTCGACCGGGTTGAGGACATCGGGCTCGCCGTGGCGCGTGCGATCCGCACCGCCGTGTCCGGCCGGCCGGGCGGGGTTTACCTCGACATCCCTGGCGCGGTGCTGGGCCAGGCCATGGATGCCGCGGCCGGAGCCGAGAGCGTCTGGCGGGTCATCGACCCCGCACCCCGCCAGCTGCCGGCACCCGAAGCGGTCGATCGCGCACTGGGTGTGCTCGCACGGGCACGCCGGCCACTGATCGTCCTCGGTAAGGGCGCCGCGTATGCACAGGCCGACGCCGTGATTCGGGATTTCGTCGAAACCACCGGAATTCCGTTCCTGCCGATGTCGATGGCCAAGGGGCTGCTGCCCGATTCACACCGGCAGTCCGCGGCGGCCGCGCGCTCACTGGCCATCGCCCGTGCCGACGTGGTGTTGCTGATCGGTGCACGGTTGAATTGGCTGCTCGGCCATGGGGAGTCGCCGCAGTGGTCGTCCGACGCGAAGTTCGTGCAAGTCGACATTGCGGCGTCGGAGTTCGACAGCAACCAGCGAATCGAAGCTCCGCTGGCCGGCGACATCGGATCGGTGATGTTTGCGTTGCGCGACGGCCTGGCTACCCATCCGGTCAACGCCGCGACGGAATGGACGGACGAGCTGGCGGACCGGCGAGCGCTCAATGACGCCAAGATGTGTGAGCGCCTGGCCGAAAATCCCCACCCGATGCGCTTTTACAATGCACTCGGCGCCATTCGCTCAGTGCTGCAGGCGAATCCGGATGTCTACGTTGTCAACGAGGGAGCCAATGCGCTGGACCTAGCCCGCAACGTGATCGACATGGAGCTGCCGCGGCACCGCCTCGACACCGGGACCTGGGGCGTGATGGGTATCGGCATGGGCTACGCGATCGCCGCGGCCGTCGAGACGGGCAGGCCCGTCGTCGCGATCGAGGGTGACAGCGCATTCGGGTTCAGCGGCATGGAGATCGAGACCATCTGCCGCTACCGGCTGCCGGTGACGGTCGTCATCCTCAACAACGGCGGCGTCTACCGCGGCGACGAAAAGCCCACCGGAGCAGCCCCGGCCCCCACCGTGCTGAACGCCGGAGCGCGCCACGAACTGATCGCAGAAGCGTTCGGCGGCAAGGGATACCACGTCACCACCCCGGCCGAGCTGAAGGCGGCGCTGACCGTGGCGATCGCGTCGAACGGGCCGTCGATCATCGACTGCGAGCTCGACCCGGCGGCCGGGGTGGAGAGCGGACACCTGGCGAGTCTCAACCCGACCAGCGCGGCTGCCCGGGAGTCCGCGATCAGCGCCGGTGCGTGACCCCGAGTAGCTCGGCATCGAAGAACTCATCGAGCGAAAGCTCTTGCGCGGAAGCGACGAGCGCCCGAGCGATCGGCGAGCCGGGCCCCGCGGCGTTGGTGGCCAGCGCGATCTCGGCTTTCACCACCGGATCGACCAATTCGACCGCACGGATCTCTCCGCTCAGTGTCGACGTCCACAGCCAGGTGTGCGGAACGATGCACGCCCAGTTGCCGGAGGCGACCTGCGCGAGTAGCGAAGCCACAGAGTCGGTCTCGACTTGCGGGGTGACCGTGATGCCGTGGCTGGCGAAGGCTTCGTCGATGATTTGGCGGTCCCGCATATCGGAGGTGAGCAATGCCAGCGGCAACTGCGCGGCATCCGGCCAGCGCAACGTCGATGCGCCCGACGGCAACATGTCCGCCGACGACAGCAGCACGTAGTGCTCCGCATAGAGCGGCACCAGGTCCACATCGTTTGCGTCGTCGTGCGACGTGTGCACGATGGCGGCGTCGAGCTCGAATTCGCGTAAGCGCCGATACAGTTCCGTGGCGGCCAGCCGCGAATGGATCTGCACCTTGGCCAACGGATGTGCCGAACAGAAGGCCGAAAGCACCAGGGACGCCGTCGTCGAAGCGGTGGGCACGGTGCCCAGCCGAAGCGTTCCGGTGATCCCCGACCGCACGGCGTGTACCTCGGCCTTGAACGCATCGTGTTCGGCCAGAATCCGCCTGGCCCACACGACCAGTCGATCCCCTTCGGGGGTGAGCCCTTCGAAGCTGTGCCCGCGGTTGATCAGCGTGACGTTCAGCTCGCGTTCCAGCTTGGCGATCGCGGCGGAAAGCGCGGGTTGCGACACGTAGCACTTCTCGGCGGCCCGGGCGAAGTGGCGCTCCTGGGCAACCGCGACGAAGTACTCCAGTTGACGGAAGAGCACCCGCACCTCCTCGGTCTGGCGGCACCGATTCCGCTGAGGTTAACGCGTGGCTAGCCCGCCAGCCAATCCAGTGTCTCCGACACGTCGCGGACCGCGACGCCGATGGCGCGGCACTCTTGGATTCCGCGGTCGTACAGACCCGACATCGCGTCGGACACCAACACGATGCGGAAGTCGCGTTCAGACGCCTCGTAGACCGACGTCCTGGGGCAGTTCGGGAAGTTGCAGCCCGCGAAGACCACTGTATCGCTGCCGCTTTCACGTAGCAGTCGCTCAAGCGCGGTGTCGTAGAAGGCACCCCACCTCGGTTTGTACATCACATGCTCGGCGGTTCCCACTTCCTGCAAGCCGCCGCCCAACAGCAACTCATGGTCCAGTTCAACGGCTTTCGGCAATAGCTCCGGGGCGATCTGCGAACCGGCGCTGCCCGGCAACGCAATTCGTGCCCCCTGCGCAACCGAGCGTCGCCGAACCAGGTCGACATTCGACCCGTCCGGCCGATAGAGCCGCACCGCGTGCACAATCGGTAGCCCGCGCTGCCGGAACGCTCTCGCCAACTTGGCAATTGCGCCGATCACTGCGCCGGTACCCGAAACCGGCATCGGCGCGTCCCCGCCGGGGAGATCGAGGAAATCGCGCTGCATGTCGATCAGCACCAATGCCGCCGAGCCTGCCCGCGGCCGGGTGTAGTGGTCCTCTGGCGTCATACCCGCTCCCTGACGAGAACCGCCCGTGACGGGATTGAACGGTGATCGGATCGATGTCTTGGTGACCGGGCGGGAGTGTCATTGTTTGCTAAAAGCCGTATTCGTCAGACAGCCAGTAGGATATCGGTGTGTTGATCGCACCATCTCGGAGGGTGGACGCCATGCGTCGTGGGGTTCGTTATCTATTTGTTATGGTCGCGATCACGGGCTTGGGTGTGGTGGGATCCGGTTCCCGTGCGGTCGCCGCAGTCCCGGTGCCCGAGCCAGTCCCCGCAATTGCCTCGATTTTGCCGGCCGATGGCGCGGTGGTGGGAGTCGCACACCCGGTCGTCGTGAAATTCACCGCGCCGGTGGCCGATCGTGCCACCGTCGAACGGTCCATCCACGTCGCCGCACCGAGCAACATCACCGGACACTTCGAGTGGCCCGAGAACAATGTCGTGCAATGGGTTCCGAACCAGTATTGGCCCGCGCACAGCCACGTTTCGGTGGGCGTGCAAGAGCTGACAACGGGGTTCGACACCGGCGACGCGTTCCTGGGTGTCGCCAGCATCTCCGCCCACACCTTCACCGTCAGCAGGGACGGGGAAGTACTGCGCACGATGCCCGCTTCGATGGGTAAGCCCAGCCGTCCGACGCCGATCGGCAACTTCACCGCCCTGGAGAAGCAACGCAGCGTGGTCATGGACTCGCGGACCATCGGAATCCCGCTCAGTTCGCCCGAGGGGTACAAGATCACCGCGCAGTACGCGGTCCGCGTCACCTGGAGCGGTGTTTACGTGCACTCGGCACCTTGGTCGGTCGACTCGCAGGGCCACGCCAACGTCAGCCACGGATGCGTCAACCTGAGCCCGGACAACGCGGCGTGGTACTTCAACAACGTCAACGTCGGCGACCCCATCGAGGTCGTGGCGTAACAGTCCCCGTTAGACCGGCACCAGCAAACCTGTGATGCGGCGGTGATGCCGCGCCGGCCAACGCGCTCAGCACCGGTGTGGCTACGGTCACAGTGATCGGGTGGAAGACTCGCAGCGGGCGGAAGGTTTGCGCTAGGGAGTCGTCCGAACGAGAGGCTGGGCATGACTACTGAGGCGAAGCTTGAGAACGGCACCAGTACGGGTTCGGAAGTCACACCGCGGGAACGAGTAACCGAACGCATCCTCGCGCTGGAGGCGACCGACGAGCAGTACCGGAACGCCAAGCCGGACGCCGCGCTGCAGGCCGAGGCGCGCCAGCCTGGCCTTCGACTTCCGCAGATCCTCGAGATGTTCGCCGAGGGCTACGCGGATCGCCCCGCGTTGGGTTGGCGAGCACGTGAGTTGACGACCGATCCCGCGACCGGGCGCACCACCAGCCAGCTGCTGCATCGGTTCGACACCATGAGTTACCGCGATCTGTGGGCCAACGTACGTGCCGTCGCCACGGCGTGGCGCCACGATGCGGCAAACCCGGTCAAACCGGGTGATGTTGTCGCCACCCTCGGTTTCGCCAGCCCCGAGTATCTGACGGTCGACCTGGTATCGGGTTATCTCGGCCTGGTCGCGGTACCGCTGCAACACAACGCAACAGCCTCGCGGCTGCAGCCGATCGTTGCCGAAATCGAACCGCAAGTCCTCGCCACCGGGGCGGGTTACCTCGACCTTGCCGTCGAGGCGGCGCTGGGCAGCACCTCGCTACGGCGCCTGGTGGTCTTCGATTACCGACCGGAGGTTGACGACCTGCGGGAGAACCTGGAGCGTGCCCAGTCGAAGCTGGCCGCCGCCGGCCTGGCGGTGACCGTCGAGACCTTCGACGAATTGGTCGAGCGTGGCAGCGCGCTGCCGCCGGAGCCGTGGTACACCGGCGAAAGCGACGAGCGGCTGGCGATGATCATGTACACGTCGGGCAGCACCGGTCTGCCCAAAGGCGCCATGTACACCGAGCGCATGGTTTTGAAGTTGTGGACCAACGAGCTCTATCCCGAATTCGCGGACATACCGGTATTCAACGTCAACTTCATGCCGCTCAATCACGTCGGCGGGCGGATACCGCTGTCATCGGCGTTCCAGGCGGGGGGCACCAGCTACTTCGTGCCTGAAAGTGACCTGTCCACGTTGTTCGATGACTGGAATCTGGTGCGCCCCACCGAAATGGGCATGGTGCCGCGGGTGGTCGAGATGCTGTACCAGCGCTACCAAAGTGCGGTGGAGCGGCTCGTCGCCCAGGGCGCCGAACCCGCGGACGCCGACGCGCAGGCGAAAGCCGAACTACGCGAACAGGTTCTGGGCGGGCGAGTGATTACCAGCTTCTCCACCACCGCGCCGTTGGCCGCCGAAATGAAGGCCTTCATCGAGTCCTGCCTGGACGTCCACGTGCTCGACGGCTACGGACTTACCGAGGTCGGCATGGTGTTCAAGGACAGTTTGGTCGCCCGGCCGCCGGTAACCGACTACAAACTCATCGATGTGCCGGAACTGGGCTACTTCCACACCGATAAGCCCTATCCGCGGGGCGAGCTGTTGGTGAAATCGCTGACCGCCTTCACCGGGTACTTCAAGCGACCCGATGTGACGGCGAATGCGTTCGACCCCGACGGCTACTACCGCACGGGCGACGTCATGGCCGAGATCGGGCCCGATCGTCTCGTCTACGTGGACCGGCGCAACAACGTGTTGAAGTTGGCGCAGGGCGAATTCGTGGCCGTGGCACGCCTGGAGGCCGTTTTCAGCAGCGCCGCACTGGTCCGCCAGATCTTCGTTTACGGCAACAGCGAGCGGCCGTACCTGTTGGCCGTCGTGGTGCCGACCGCCGAAGCCGAGGAACGGTTCGCCGGCGATGCCGACGGCCTCAAGGCCGCGTTGAACGAATCCCTGCGCCGCACTGCCAAACTCGCCGAGCTGCAGTCCTATGAAGTGCCCGTGGACTTTCTCATCGACTACGAGCCCTTCAACGAGGACAACGGCCTGCTGTCGGGCGTCGGCAAGCTGCTGCGGCCAAAGCTCAAGGAGCACTACGGTGAGCGGCTCGAGGAGCTCTACGCCGAACTCGCCGCCACCCGGACAGCTGAACTGCGCGCGCTGCGCGAGGGGGCCGCGGACCGGCCCGTGATCGATACGCTGACACGCGCGGCCGAGGCGTTGCTGGGCTTACCCGGCGGGCCGCCCGACCCGGATACCCAATTCCTCGAACTCGGCGGCGACTCGCTGTCCGCGCTGACCTTCTCCAACCTGCTGCAGGACATTTTCGACGTGGAAGTCCCGGTGGGCCAGATCATCAGCCCGGCTTCCGATCTGCGGCAACTCGCGGAATATGTGGAGGCCGAACGTGAATCCGGCTCCAAGCGGCCCACGTTCTCTGCCATTCACGGCCGCGGCGCGACCGAAGCCCGCGCGTCCGAGCTCACCCTGGACAAGTTCATCGACGCCGAAGCCCTGGCCGCGGCTCCGACGCTGCCACTTGCGACCGGCACGCCACACACGGTTCTGCTTACCGGCGCCAACGGCTACCTCGGCCGCTTCCTGACCCTGGAATGGCTCGAGCGGCTGGCCGACACCGGCGGAAAACTCGTCACCATCATCCGCGGCACCGACGCCCAGGCCGCCGCCAAGCGGCTGGAGGCCGTTTTCGACAGCGGCGATCCACAATTGCTGCAGCGGTTCCGCACCCTGGCCGCCGAACACCTCGAGGTGGTCGTCGGCGACATCGCGGAGCCGAATCTTGGTTTGGACCAATCGACTTGGGAACACCTGGCGCAGAGCGTGGATATGATCGTGCACCCGGCCGCGCTGGTGAACCACGTCCTGCCGTACGACCAGTTGTTCGGCCCCAACGTCGTGGGCACCGCCGAGCTGATTCGCCTGGCGATCACGACGCGGATCAAGCCCGTCACCTACATGTCGACCGTCGCGGTCGCCCTGTCGGTTGACCCCGCCACGTTCGCCGAGGATGGCGACATCCGCACCGTCAGCCCGGTCCGCCCGATCGACGACAGCTACGCCAGCGGTTATGCGAACAGCAAGTGGGGCGGTGAGGTGCTGCTGCGTGAGGCGCACGACCTGTGTGGGTTGCCGGTTGCGGTGTTCCGATCCGACATGATCCTTGCGCACAGCCAGTACGCCGGACAGCTGAATGTGCCGGATGCGTTCACCCGGTTGATATTCAGCTTGCTGGTAACCGGTATTGCGCCGTCCTCGTTCTACCAAACCGATGCGCATGGAAACCGGGCGGTGGCGCATTACGACGGCCTGCCCGCCGACTTCGTCGCAGCGTCGGTCACCACGCTGGGCGAGCAGATAGTAACGGCCACACAGGATTCCGGGCGCTACCGGTCCTTCGATGTGATGAACCCGCACGACGATGGCATCTCGCTGGATGTGTTCGTGGACTGGTTGATCGCCGCCGGTCACGACATCCGGCGCATCGACGACCATGACGAGTGGTTCAGCCGGTTCGAGACGGCGCTGCGGGCCCTGCCCGACAAGCAGCGTCAGCATTCGGTTCTGCCCCTGCTCGACGTTTACCGCAAGCCCGAGGCGCCGCTGCGCGGTGCGCCGGCTCCGACGGAAGTGTTCCGCGGCGCGGTGCAGGCAGCGAGAATTGGTGCGGACAAAGACATTCCGCACCTGTCTGAGGCGCTGATCGGCAAGTACGTCTCGGATCTGCGGCTGCTCGGGTTGGTTTAGCCCGAAAGGCTAATCGTGCAAACCATTCTTGACCGCCGCGGCTTGCTTGCGGCCGATATCGGTCGCGATGCCCGGATCGATCGGGTCGGCTGGCGCGCTGTCGAATTCCAGATTGACCAACGCCCTGCCCTCGGTGAACAACAACACGGCGATGGCTTGCGAATTATCCGGCGACGTACCCGAAATCATCGCACCGTTGGAGCCGACGTCGACGGGCTGCCAGGCACCGCTGACCTTCTTCGCGTAATTCGTCTTGGTGTTATCCAGTGCGGCCACCGCGACCGAGGGATTGTCGACCACCAAGATGGTGTCCCCAATGCGCCGGCTCTTGTCGGCATTGACGAACAGCTGCGCGACGCCGGTCGTGTCGTTGAAGTTCAGGACGGGCGGCTGCGGTGCGGTGAAGTCTCCGCCGCCGAGATCGCTGGGCTGGATCAACAACGCGCTGTAATCGGGGGGATGTCCGGGCGACGGGTTGGCGGCCGACGTCGAACCGGTGCCGCTGGTGGATGGCGGCGCCGAAGTCTTGCTGTTGTTACCGCAGCCGGTGATCGCGATGCCGATCACCAAGGTGGCGACGGCCCAGCCGGTGACGGTCATCCGGGCACACACCATGGGCAGTCCTTCCAGTGGGAACAAGGTCAGCGCATATGAACATACGCGCACGCACCAATCGACAGGCGCCGGTTCGCGCCTACCCTGGTGAGGGGCCGGGGCAGAAAGTTTCGATTCGCGCGGTAAGGAGATCGAGATGACGACTGCAGCGGCGCGCGCTGTGCGGTTCGACCGTTACGGGGACCGTGACGTGCTGTACGTGGCAGAGATCGACATGCCGACACCCGGCGAGGGTGAGGTGGTGGTGGAAGTTCGTGCGGCGGGAATCAACCCCGGAGAGGCCGCCATTCGATCGGGAGCGATGCGTGACATGTTCCCCGCCACATTTCCCTCCGGTCAGGGCAGCGATCTGGCCGGGGTGGTGACGGCGACCGGACCCGGGGTCACCGAATTCGCAGTCGGCGACGAGGTTCTGGGGTTCAGCTTCCGGCGATCAAGCCATGCCACCCACGCCGCCGTCCCGGTCGATCAGCTGATCCGTAAGCCTCCCCAATTGAGTTGGGAGGCAGCGGGTTCGCTCTATGTCGTCGGTGCGACGGCATACGCCGCTGTCCGCGCGGTCGCGCCGCAGCCGGGCGAGACCGTCGTCGTGTCGGCGGCCGCCGGAGGTGTCGGCAGTCTTGTCGTCCAACTGCTGGTCCTGCGCAAGGCACGAGTGCTCGGCATCGCCGGAGAGGGCAACGCCGAGTGGCTGCGCGCACACGGCGTCATCCCGATCAGCTACGGCGACGGGTTGGCAGAGCGCCTGCGCGAGGCGGCGCCGAACGGAATCGACGCGTTCATCGATCTATTCGGCCCGGACTACGTCCAGCTCGCCGTGGATCTCGGGGTGGCACCGGAGCGCATCGACACGATCATCTCCTTCCAGAAGGCCGGCGAAGTCGGCGCCAAAACCGAAGGCAGCACCGACGCGTCCACACCGGAAGTACTCACCGAGATCGCCGACCTGCTCGCCGGCGGCGCCGTCGATTTCGACATCGCCGATACCTTTGCGCTGGAGCAGGTGGCCGACGCCTTCGAGCAACTCGAACGCCGGCACACGCACGGCAAAATTGTTCTGCTGCCCAACGGTTCGCCCTGATCGTCAGCTCATGCCGGCCTGAACCACCTTGATCACTACGAATACGACAGCCATGACGAGGTAGCCGCGCAGGATCAACAATCCAGCCCTACGAATCGGCGATATGGCCGGGCGGGCAAGAGCAGCCAGGTTGGGGGTCTGCCAGTCCAGCCGATCCTGTTGGCGGAGGGTTCGGCGCTCGGCGCGAGCGGGTTTCGACTCGTGACGGTCGCCCGACCACCGACCGCCGATGATCGCCACGGCGCCGCCGAGCAGGCCGACCGCAGCGCCGGCCGCGAGCCCGCCCTCGAGCGTCGCTGCGGACAGGTCTGGAAAGAACGTCGTCGCGGTCAATGCCAGCGACAGCAGCACCAACGACCACACGATGGCCCACGCAACGATGTTCTGCCGCAACGTGTTTACCCACGGTCCCAGGACTGCCCGGTCGTTGCAGAGCAGAACCAGGAACACGGTCGCCGAGGGCAACAGGATGCCGGCGAGCGCCTGCACGCCCTGGGTGACCAGCCCGAGGATGTGATCGGGACTGAACGCCACCGCAGCCGACGCGCCCAGCAGTAGCGCATAGCCGCCGTAAAACCATGGCGCCTCACTGATCTTCCAGTGCAGGGAGTGCCGCTTGCCCATCGTGTCACCGATGGCGTAGGTGGTGGCCAACCCAATTGCGTTGGCCCCGATCAGCGATCCGTCCAGCAGGATGATCGCGAACAGTACCCCTACCGTGTTGTCGAGGTGGCGGCCCAGGCCGCTGGCAACCGCGCCGGCGTCGGTGAAGTTGCCGATGTCGGCCGTTCCGGCCAGGCCGAAGGCCGTGACCGCCATCAACGCCGTCGCACCGACAATGACCACGACGATGCCGATGATCAAATCGGCTCGTGCGTAAGGAATCCAGCGTGCGGTGATGCGCTTGTCCACCACATTGGACTGCTGGAAGAACAGCTGCCATGGCGCCACCGTGGTGCCCACGATCGCGATGATCAGCAGCAGCACCGTGGAGTCCAGTCCACCCGGAAACCGCGGTATCAGTCCGGCGGCAGTGACTTTCAGACTCGGATGCACCATCAGCACCATCGGGATCATCACGACGTTCACCGCGATCAGCAGGAACATCAGCCCCTCCCAACGCCGAAACGAGCCGCCCGCCACCACCGCGAACAGCAGCACGGCAGCGGCGGGTATCGCCACGGTCTTCGGGCAGCCTAAGAACCCCAACGCCAGTGCGACGCCGATGAATTCGGTGACGATCGTCAGGGCGTTCAGAACCAGCAGATCACCCACGCTGAATGCGCCCCAGAACTTTCCGAAGCGCTCGAAGATCAGGCGCGCGTGACCAACTCGGGCGACCGCGCCCAAGCGCAGCACCATCTCCTGATTCACGTACAACACCGGGATCAGCAATGCCAGCGTCCACAGCAGGTTCATCCCGTAGTTCTGACCGGCTTGCGCATAGGTCGCGACGCCGCCGGCGTCGTTGTCGCCCACCATGACAATCAATCCAGGGCCGGTGATGACCATCAGTGTGCGCAACCGCCGCCACCGGCCACCGAACGTGCCGGCGTCGTCTCGCCCGATACGGCCGAACGCTCCGACGATGTCGCCGGTGTGCGCGGAATCCAGCACGGGAACGCCATGCGGCCGAGTGGAAATCGAAGTCATAGGACTCTCGCTATCTTCGAGATCGGGCTGCACAGATCGGGTGCTCAACGCGCCCCGGCGGCAGGCTGACAACCCCCGCCGCCGGGGACCGCGTGGCGGAACGTTTCACCGGTGGTTGCCTACACAGCCCGATGACTGTCCGCCCGGCGCGGCCGAGAGCACGGCGGTCGGCATCCGTGACACGTACAGGTTCGCCCGCTCTTCGGGCGTCGGGATGTGCATGGCGCACAACCTGATTGTCAGCAGCCGACCTGCACGCAGCATCGACCGTCCGCGCAACCTTCCAAGCCCGCGAATACGTTCTGCAACAACAAAAGTCATGGTCTTCCCCCTTAGCGGAAGCCCGATCGGCTCGTCAGCACGCCGAGTGCGCCCGAGTATTCGCCGATGCCACCACCCTCAATACGGTTGTGGGACAGCGAAATCCAAGAAGTTGCGTCAGCAGAAAGAAGCGCCGGAACCGGATCGGATCAAGATGGATTTCGGATAGGAACTATCGCCGGGACTCATCTCGCCCTCACCTCCTCACGGCCATGACACACGAGGGTGTCGTCACATCACACGCGGGAGAGGTACGAATGCCGGGCCGTGAGCCCGCCGGCCGCACCCCTCTCGTCGGAGCTTTGGCACTGCACGGCGTATCTGGATCATGTCCAGAAGCCACTTGGGCTCAACCCTTGGGTCCGGGAAGAGCTGTCCTGACCCGGGGCGTCTCTCGACGTTCGGGGTCAGTGGCCTGTGTCCGTGCAGACGCCTCACCTACCGAGGTGCTTGCCCGTCCATGCTGGCACTACGACCCACTGCTCGTCAAACGCCTTAGCAATACCTTTACGGCGGGCGTGGCGCGCGTCACATTTACTGACAGCCGGTCATTATCCCGGGTGAATACCGCCGAGGCATACCCTCATGGGCATGGCCACAACCTTGCAAGACCCTCGTGTCGAGTCCGTGCTCGACGGGATGTACACCGAGACGAAGAACCAGATGTCGCTCCTGCGTGAGCGGCATGGTCAGTTCGATCGACCGATGACCACAGCGGAACGCACCGAGGCGATGAGCGAGTTCTACATCCCGGTGACTCCCGAGGCCGGACGGCTGCTGTACGCGCTGATCCGGGCGACCCGGCCGACGACGGTTGTCGAATTCGGAATGTCTTTCGGTATCTCGGCCATTCATCTCGCGGCGGCCATACGCGATAACGGCGTCGGGCGCGTGGTGACCACGGAACTCAGTGCGAGCAAGATAGCCGCCGCCAAGAACACGTTCGCCGAGACAGGTTTGGACGACGTGATCACCATTCTCGAGGGAGACGCGCTCACCACACTCGAGGCCGTCGACGGCCCCGTCGAATTCGTCTTGCTCGACGGCTGGAAGGACCTATATCTTCCGGTCATCAAGTTGCTCGAGCCCCGGCTTGCCACAGGCGCTTTGGTCATCGCCGACAACGCCAGCTCGTCCGACATGGCGCCCTATCTCGATCGTGTTCGCGATCCCGCCAACGGGTACACCAGCTTCAATTTCCTGGTCCGGGAAAGCGACAGCATGGAAATCAGCTGCCGCACCGACGACTAGGCGTCTAGCGCAGCGACTCCTCGAGCCAGGGCGTCAGCCACTTGACCCCTTCCGGGGTGAGGTGGACGCCGTCGCTGCGCACCTTGATGCCGTCGACCTTGGCGGTGTAGACGCCGTCGGGGCAGAGCTTTTTGTTCAGATCCAGAATCTGGACATTCGGGTGCTGCGCAACCGTCTTGCGCAGCATGGTGTTCCATTGGTTGACCCGATCCGGCTGGTCCTCCGGGTACAGGCGGCCATCCGGCTTCTCGCCGCCGCGGCTGTACGGCACGGAGGCGACCACCACTCGAACTCCGCTGGCGCTCGCGATGTTCAGTGCTCGCTCCAGCTCGGCGTTGAGATATGCGTCGAAGGTCGGATCACCAATGTGGGTCCACTGCCCTTCGTTGACACGATCCACCGTTTCCCAGCGGCCGATGATCAGAAGGGCGACATCCGGCTGGTCTTGGCTGATCTGCGTTGCCCATCTGCCCGGCCAGGTGTCGCATTCCGCTCGCTGATCCAGAGTTTGGCCGATGTAGCGATACGGGGTGCCACGGACCAGACTGCATCCGATGACGGTGTGGTCGAGGAACGCGAATCCGGGCGTCGGCGGAAGATAGTGCATCCAGGTCCACCCGATCGAATCACCGAATACCGAAACGGTGAACGGCCGGTTGGGGTTTCGCGGCCCGACCGGCCGACTCCCGCCCGGCGTCGCCGGGGACACCGCCGCGACCGCCGAAACGCCCGGCGGCAGCCCGCTCTCACGCAGGCCGGTTCCGGTGCCGACCGGAATCACCAGCAACGTGATCGCCGCGGCGCTGGCCACGGTGGCGGCGGCCAGCGGCAGCAACGCGACCCGGGCCGGCCGCCAGCGACGGACCGGTTGTTCGATCAGCCAATACGATGCGCCGGCCACAGCCAACGTGAGCCCGCACCGCGCGGCGAACAGCGGGAATCCCGCCCATCCGGTGCGTTCGCCGTTGAGCGCCAGAAAGATTGGCCAGTGCCACAGATAGATGCCGTAGGAAATGGTGCCCAGCCATACCAGCGGGGGCGCGGCCAGAATGCGGGCGATCAACCCGCGCTGCTCCAGCGCCACCGGGGCGACCACGAAGACTGCCGCAATCGCCACACCGATCAACAGGCCGTGGCGAAAATCGCCGACATTGCCCGTTGCGTAGTGCGCCGCCGCCGCCAGCCCCGCCATGCCGACGACCGGCAGCACGCGGGCGACCCGCCGCCCCCACCGAGTCCGGATCATGCACCAGCCACGGTTCAGCGAAGGCCAATCCCGAACCAGCAGAGCCGCTGCCGCCGAGCCGACCAGCAAGGCCTGCGCGCGGGTATCGGTGCCGAAGTAGATGCGGTCACGCGTGGTGTCGGAGATAAAGATGATGGCGGCCGCGGCGGAGGCCAGCGCCCCCAGCGTGGCAATCACGAAGATAGCGAACCGCACCCCGCCGACGGTGGCCCGCATGAAGTAGCGCTTGGCCCGCGCCGCCAGCAGCAGAGCGACCACGATGAGCAGGACCGGCCAGACAAAGTAGTACTGCTCCTCGACGCCGAGCGACCAGGCATGCTGCAGCGGCGACGGCGGCGCGCCCTGGGTGAAGTAGTCGGTCTTCTGCGCGACGAAGCGCCAGTTTGCCACCCATAAGAACGCCGCGATCGCATCGTCGCGTAACCCGTTAAGCGCTTGAGCAGGAAGAAGTTCGCGGGCCGCACCCACGGCGAGCACCATCAACACCAGCGCCGGCAACAGCCGGCGGGCACGGCGAATCCAGAACCCGGTCAGGTCGATACGTCCGGTGCGCCCCAGTTCGTCCAGCAATAGCGACGTGATCAGAAATCCGCTGAGCACAAAGAAGACGTCGACGCCGAGGAACCCACCGCTCATACCGGGAATGCCGCCGTGGTCGGCGAGCACGAGCGCAACCGCGATCGCGCGAAGTCCATCCAGTGCGGGAATGCCGCTGGCTCGCTCGGGTTTATCCCAGATCGCCAGCCGCCCTGCCCGGCGCACCGGGGCTACCCACCGGGTACGCCGACCGGAACTTGCCGGTGCGGGGTGCTCCCTGCCCGGCTCAGTGCTCGCTTTTGGCGCGCCCTGAACACCCTGCTGTCCGGCGCGGTAGTTGCTGCCGATACGTCGTCGCCCCTCCTCTTGATCACAGCAAGCTTAGGGGCGGGGCCGCGGGATCAGGTGGAGGACACGCAGCGGTTTTTCGCTGTGGTGCGTTCGGATTTCGGTCTAAGGCGTCATGCCTTGTCGGGCGCGTAACCGAGGGTGCTTTTGACCTCCAGATACTCGTGGAAGCCGAACTCGCTCCATTCGCGACCGTTGCCACTGCGCTTGTAGCCGCCGAATGGCGCGTTCATGTCGAATGCGTGGTTGATCGTCACCCATCCCGCGCGGATCTTGCGGGCAACCTCACGGGCCTTGTCGAGGTCGGCTCCCGAAACATAGCCGGCGAGGCCGTATTCGGTGTCATTGGCGATCTCGACGGCTTGGTCGAGGTCGTCGTAGCCGAGGATGCACAGCACCGGCCCGAAGATCTCCTCGCGCGCGATCGTCATGTCGTTCGTGACGTGCGCGAAGACGGTCGGCTTGACGTAGTAACCCTTGTCCAGCCCCGCCGGCCGGCCCGGGCCGCCCGCAACCACGGTGGCGCCCTCGTCGATGCCCTGCTGGATCAGGCGCTGAACCTTGTCGAACTGGGTCTTCGAGGCCACGGGGCCGATCGCCCGCGCATCCTCGGGGCTGCCCACCTGTACTTGCTCTGCCACCTCACGAGCGATGGTAATGGCCTCGGCCATGCGTGAATTCGGGACCAGCATCCGCGACGGCGCGTTACAACTCTGCCCCGAGTTGGGCATCATGTTGGCCACGCCGGCGCTGACGCCGTCGGCAAAGCCACTGTCGTCGAGGACGATGTTGGGGCTCTTGCCGCCGAGCTCTTGGGTCACGCGCTTCACGGTCGGGGCGGCGGTCTTGGCCACCTCGATACCGGCGCTGGTGGATCCGGTGAACGACACCATGTCGATGTCGGGATGGCGCGCCAGGGCCACACCCACGCCCGCGCCGTCGCCGTTGACCAGGTTGAACACCCCGGCCGGCACGCCCGCGGCATCGAGCACCTCGGCGAAGATGTAGGGCGAATACGGGGCAACCTCAGACGGTTTCAGGACAACGGTGCAACCGGTCGCCAACGCCGGATAGACCTTGACCGCGACCTGGTTGATCGGCCAGTTCCAGGGCGTGATCAAAGCGCAGACGCCGATCGGCTCCTTGGCGATCAGGCTCGCCCCCTGCTGCTCCTCGAACGAGAAGTTCTTCAGCGCGTCGATGGCCGTGGTCAGGTGACCGATCCCGAGAAAGACCTGCGGCCCGGCGGCCAGCGAGGGCGGCGCACCCATTTCCTCGGTGATCGCCTCGGCGATGTCGTCCGCGCGCTTCTGGTATTCGGCGAGGATGGCCTGCAACAGATCCAGGCGCTGTTCGCGGCTGGTCAGCGACCAGCTGGCGAAAGCGCGCCGGGCGGCCTTGACCGCCACGTCGACATCGGCCTCCGACCCCAGCGAGATCTTCCCGGAAACCTGTTCGGTCGCCGGGTTATCGACGTCAAAGGTATTGGGCCGCACCGGGTCGACCCACTGTCCGTCTATGTAGAACTTCAGGTATTCGCGCATCAGATCGATCCCTTTCTAACTGGGTGGTCTTACTGGGTGCCTTCGGCGTACCAGGTCCGGAATCGGTCGTACTTCGGCATTTCCTCGGAGTTGGCCTTCGGGTCGATGCACACGTGCACTACACCGACTTTGCCACTGGCGTAGGCGCGAGCGATCGCCGGGCCGATCTCCTCTTCCTTTTCGACGTACTCACCGTGGCAACCGAAGCCCTCGGCAACCTTGTCCATCCGGACATCCTTGCTCCAGTGCACGCCGGGCTGCGGCGACGGCTGGGAGAACGTGCGCTTGTACACGCCCACTTCCAGACCCCACTGGTGGTCGACGCCCACCACACACACCAGCGGCAGGTTCTGTCGCGCAGCGGTTTCCAACTCGGCGATGTGGAACAGGAAGGCCGAGTCACTGGTCAGCAGCATGACCGGACGTTTGCCGCCCTCGGCGACCGAGGCGCCGACGGCGTACGGCAGACCCGTGCCCAGGTGACCGAAGTTCTGGTTCCAGATCACGTCGCGCGGCTTGGACTGCGAGTAGGTCCACTGGAAGATCACGGTCGCGCCGCCGTCGCGCACCATGATGCCGTCCTCGAGTTCGTTGAATGCCTTGGTTGCCTCGACGACGTAGCGCGCCGGGTGGATCGGCGAGCGTCCGGACGGCGCCGATTCCGCCACGTCCGCAAGCTCTTTCGCATCCTTTCCGATCAGCACCTCCAGCGCGGGTGCCGGTTTACGCGGAGAATCCTGGAGCGCCTCGACCAGCTGCGGCACGACACCGCGCAGATCGCCGACCAGCGCCACGTCGACCGGGCGGTTGACGCCGATGGCGGTCGGGTCCTGCTCCACGTACACCCATTTGCGGTTCGCGTCGTTTCCGGCCCAATGCTGGGTCCGGCCGTAGTGCATCGGCTCACCGAGTTCGGTACCCAGCGCGACGCACAGGTCGGATTCCTCGACCGCCTCGTTGGCGGCCGGGGAGAACAAGTAGGGGAACGTCCGCTCCTGCAGTCCCGGGATGAACGAGGTACCGCCGGAGGTCTGGATCACCGGGCAGGCCATCAGCTCGGCCAGCTCCTTGACTTCCTGCTGGGTGCGCGAGGTGTGCACGCCGTGTCCGACCAACAGAATCGGGCGCTTGGCCTCGCGGATCAGCTTTACGGCCTCGGCAACCTCGCGCTCACCCGCGGTCTGGTTGACGAGCCGATACCGGTTGGGCGGCAGCGGATCCGGCACGTCGAGCTCCTCGAGGATGACGTGTGACGGAAACTCGACATACGATGGTCCGGGAGTGCCCGACATGGCGCGACGGATCGCCTCGTGAATGATCTCGTCGGTCTGGTCGGCGTACTCGATCGAGCTGCTGTACTTCACCGATGCGGCGAAAAGTGGCTCCTGTTGCACGAATTGGATGCGGCCGCGTCGCACCCGGCGCTCGGTGACGCGTGCGCGTTGCCCACCGAGGAAGATCACCGGTGAGTTCTCGACTAGTGCGCACTGGATCGCGCCGGCGATGTTGGCCATACCCGGGCCGAGCGTGCCGATGCACAGGCCGGGCTTACCCGTCATACGCGACGCCGCCTCGGCCATGAATCCCGCGCTCAGTTCGTGATGCGGTGCGACCACCGACCATCCGCGGGCGTCGGCCTCGGCGAACATATGCACGAAGTTCGGGTCCGGGATACCGAACAGGGTATTCACGCCCTCGGCCTCGAACAGGTCGAGGATGCGCTTATAGACGGGCACGGGCATGGTCAAAGTTCCTTTCCCTCGCGAGCAGTCGCAAAATCGCTCTCTGGCTGGGTATTTGGGGTGATTTTGTGACTTCTCGCGCTAATTTCGGCGAGCACTTCCGCGGTGTGGGCGCCGAGCTCCGGCGCCGGCCCGGCAACGCGACCCGGTGTCTGCGAGAACCAGGTCGGTACGCCCGGGAAGCGGACCGGTCCGTGCGGGGTGTCCACCGTCTCGAACATGCCGACGGCGTTGAGATGCGGATCGTCGAAGAGAGCGCCGGGCGTGTTCAGTGGCGCGGCCGGTATCTCGAGTTTGTGCAGCAGCGCCAACCACTCCGCGGTGGAGCGCTCTTTCATCGTCTCGGCCAATAGCCCGTAGACGGTGTCGATCTCGCGTGCGCGCTGTTCCAATGTCGAATACAGCTCGCTCGCCCACGGTGGCTGCACGGCCTTCATGAAGGCGTTCCAGTGCTTGTCGTTGTAGATCAACGCGGCGATGTAGCCGTCGCTGGTGCGGTACGGGCGCCGGTTGGGCGCCACGGTGCGCGGATACACCGCGGGACCCAGCGGGGGGTCGAACATGGCGCCGTTGGCGTGTTCGACGAGCATGAACGAGGCCATGGTTTCGAACATGGCAACCTCGACTTCCTGCCCCTGTCCGGTGCGCTCGCGATGGAACAACGCCATCATCGTCGCGTAGAGCGCCGTCAGCCCGGCGATCTTGTCGGCCATGATGGTGCCCACGTAATCGGCCTCGCCGGTCAATTGCTGTTGTACTGCAGGCAGGCCGCATTCGGCCTGGATCGTGTCGTCATAGGCGGGACGGTCGCGTTCTGGTCCGCGTCTCCCGTACCCGTAGCAATTGGTGTAGATGACCGCGGGATTGATCGCGGCGACCTCCGCGTAGCCGAAGCCGAGCTTCGCGACCGCCTTGGCGCGCATCGAGTGGATGAACACGTCGGCAGTCTCGACGAGAGCGCGCAACGCGCGCGTTCCGGCGTCGGTTTGCAGGTCCAGCACGATGCTGCGCTTGCCCCGGTTGACGTTGACGAATACCCCGCTCATGCCAGGCGCCGGGCCCACCGAGATGTAGCGGGTGTTATCCCCTTGTGGCGGTTCGACTTTGATCACGTCGGCGCCCATGTCGGCCATGATCTGCGTGCAGTACGGTCCCATCACCATTGCGGTCAGATCGATCACGCGCACACCGGCCATCGGGCCCGTCGGGCTAGCCATGGAGCGCTCCCTGGTCGGTTGAGCGGCGCGCCAGCTCGAAGCTGTATCCGATGTGCTGGTTATGTCCATCCGGGACGACCGGAAAGATAAGCGGCGCATCGACGTATCGGATCGCATCCAGATGCTCGCCAACGTCCTCGATCGTCCACGAGGGCCGGCACACACCCGGGCTTTCCGCGATGACCGCCCGTGCCACCCGGCCCGCCAGCGCGATGAACATTTCTCCGGTCACCGAGCAGGACTCGTGCGCGAGCCAACCCACCACGGGCGCAACCAGTTCCGAGCCCATCGGCGGGTAGGCCGAGGTGTCTATGCCTTCTGCCATGCGCGTCACCGCGGCCGGCACGATCACGTTGCACTGCACACCCTGAGGGGCGCCTTCCAGCGCGGCGACATTGGACAACCCGATCACACCGGCCTTGGCGGCCGCGTAGTTGGCCACACCGTGGTTTCCGTACAGGCCACCGATCGATGACGTCAGCACGATGCGGCCGTAGCCCGCCTCGCACATCAGCGGAAACGCCGGCCGCACAACGTTGAACGCGCCGCGCAAATGCACGTCGAGCACGGCGTCGAAGTCCTCGTAACTCATTTCCTTCAGCGAGCCACTGCGCACGTTGCCCGCGTTGTGGACCAGGATGTCGATGCCGGCGTAGTGCTCAAGCGCGGTCGCGATGACCGCTTCTCCGCCTTCGCGGGTCGCAACCGACGCACTACACGCGACAGCCTCGCCCCCGGCCGCGGTGATCTCAGCGACCACCTGTTCGGCCGGACCGGCGTCGACCCCTTCGCCGTCGAGGCTGCCGCCGACGTCGTTGACGACGACCTTGGCTCCACGCGCAGCGAGCAGCAGGGCGTAGGAGCGGCCGAGTCCTCGGCCGCTGCCGGTCACGACGGCGACTCGACCGTCGAATCTCAAGTCAGGCATTCAGCTTCCAAGGACCAGGCCATCGAGATCACCCTTGGCGCGCCATTCCTTCAGCAGGTCGTCGAACGCGTAGAAGCCCGGCATGTAGGGATCGCCGATCGCCGAGCGGATGCCCTCGCCGCCACCGCCGCCCTCGTTGTTGTAATAGCCGGGCGTGCAGGACACCGCGAATTCCGTATTGTCCATCGAGGTTTCGCGGATCGTGTTAACCCAGCTGTCCTGGGCTTCCTGGCTCGGCTCGACGGTCGAAGCGCGGCGCGCTATCGCCTCGGAAATGATGTAGGCGATGTGTTCGGCCTGTTGCTCCAGCATTGCGGTGGTGTTCCCTGCCACGCCGCCCTGAATGAAGCCGGTGAAGAACTGGTTGGGGAAGCCCCGGCTGGTCATCCCATGGAGCGATTTGTAGCTGTCGCCCCAGTGATCGAAGAGCGACAGGCCGTCGCGGCCCTCGATCACATCGACCGCGTACCGGCGGCTGATGTCCGTGGTGATTTCGAAACCGCTGGCAAAGATGACGCAGTCGACCACGTACTCGACGCCGTCGGCGACGATCCCGTTCTCGGTGAGCCCTTGCACGCCTTTGGATTCCGACACGTCAACCAGCGTGACGTTCGGGCGGTTGAACGTCGGCAGGTATTCGTCATTGCTGCAAGGCCGCTTGCACATGAACCGGTAGTACGGTTTGAGCGCTTCGGCGGTCTCCGGGTCGTCGACGAGCTCCCCGACGCGGCGCCGCAGCCGCTCCATCATCTTGTAGTCCTCTTCTTCACGCATCGCCATGATCTGCTCAATGGTCAGTGCAGCGGGATCCTCGGCGGCCGCGACCCGCGCGGTCAGGTTGCGCCCGAGTTCGGTCCAGAAATCGCAGACCATATCGGGCTCGTCGAACACCACGCCTTCCCCCAATGGTGACCAGCGGTGAAAGTTGCGCTTGCGTTTCTCCTGCCAACCGGGCTCCAGGGAAGCCGCCCACTGCGGGTCCGTCGGCTCATTGGCTCGCAGGTCCACCGATGAGGGCGTGCGCTGAAAGACGTAGAGGTGCTGGGCGTCTCGGCCCAGGTGCGGAACCAGCTGCACGCCGGTCGCACCGGTACCCACCAGCGCCACGCGCTTGTCATGCAGCTTGTCCAGTCCGCCGCTGGCATCCCCGCCGGTGTAGTCGTAATCCCAGCGAGCGGAATGGAACGTGTGTCCCTTGAAGTCCTTGATACCGGGGATGCCGGGCAGCTTCGGCCGGTTGAACGAGCCCTGGGCCATCACCACGAACCGGGCACGAATGTCGTCACCGCGGTTGGTGTTCAACCGCCAGCGCTCGATCGTTTCATCCCAGCGCGCTGCGCGAACCTGGGTGGAGAGGATGGCGCCGTCGTAGAGCCCGAAATGCTTTGCGATGCGACGGCAGTGCTCATAGATCTCGGCGCCGTCGGCGAACTTTTTCGACGGAAGGTAGTTGAGTTCTTCGAGCATCGGGATATAGCAGTAAGCGTCGTTGTCGCACTGGATGCCGGGGAAACGATTCCAGTACCAGACGCCGCCGAAGTCTCCGCCCATCTCGATGATGTGCACGTCTTCGACGCCGGCCTTCTTGAGGTAGGCGCCCGCCAGCAGCCCGGTGATGCCGCCGCCGAGCACGGCCACGTCGATGTTCTGGTCGATCGGCGTGCGCGGCGTCACCGGCGTGTGGGGATCGACCTCGGCGAATTCTGCGAAGTCGTCCTTGAGTTCCAGGTACTGCTTCGAGCCCTCCGGACGCAGCCGCTTGTCGCGCTCCTGCAGATACTTCTTTCGCAGCGCGTCGATATCGATGTCGTCCGGCGTCTGCGTCGGTCCGCATTTATCGAACATGGTCATCTATCTCAAAGCTCCTGCGGTTCGCCGGTACCCATGTACTTCGACAGTTGGTGATGGAGGTTGACTGTGCTTCGCTCTCGATACGGATTGGGCTTGGTGCCCGGGAAGCCCAGCGACTTCATGCCCTGCTGCACGGCGGCCATGTTGGAGAAGTCTTGCGGCAGCACCGACCGCCACCTCGGGTCACCGACCGGTGTGTATTCCCACTCCGTCTGGAGCTCTTGGCCTTTCGGGTACAGCTCGAAGACCGACACCTCGAAAATGCACTTGTCGGGGTTGTAGCTGGGGTGCGGTCGCGCGCCGTAGCACAGCGCGCTGGTCAGGCCCTGCCCAATCTGGAAGTTCGGAAAGATCTGCCAGGCGGTGCCGGCCTGCCCGAGGATGTCGGCGGGAATCGTCGGCCAGATCACGCCGCGGGTCTCGTCGTCGCGACGCGCCGACGCCAGCCAGTGCTCGAGAACCTTGTCGGCCGGTGTCCCCTCGGGCAACTCGTCAACCAGTCGCTTGGCGGCGTTCACCAGCGTCTGGGTGGTGGTGGCGTTGGTCTCCTCCATCGTGTACACCTGCATCTCCGCGGTCGACACACGCGGGTCGGCGCCGATGCCGAGGCGAATCTTGGACTTGGTGGCCTCCATGTCCGCTGGTGCGTCGTAACCGATATGGCTGTGCTTGCCTTGCGCTTTCGCCCATCCCTTGAATTCGCCGAACTTATTGAACTCGGGATGCGTGGTGAAGACGTGGTAGGTCTCGTTGAAGGCCTCCAGCGCGACTTTCCAATTGCAATCGAAGGACAGCCATTTGCGCCATTTGTAGCGCATGTTCTCCAGGCCGAATGCGTCGAGAATCTTCGCGGCGGGGAACAGGAAATCGGCCAGCGGCTCGCAGTCGGGGTCCATGTTGATCCACAACCAGCCGCCCCACGTATCGACTCTGACCGGTCGAAGGTGGGTGTTGTCGTCGGTGAGCGCTTCCTGCCAGTCCTGCTGTTCGCGGATATGAGTGCACGCTCCGTCGAGACCGTAAGTCCAGCCGTGAAAGCCGCAGACGAACGACTTACGCGTTCGGGCACAGGCGTTCTTGGCGCCCTCGGGGGTGTCGATCAGCCGTCGGCCACGGTGCATGCAGACGTTGTGGTGAGCGTGAAATTCGTTGCTGCCGGTGCGCACCACGATGATCGAGTCGTCGAGAATGTCGTAGGTCAGGTAACTGCCCACCTCGGGCAGTTCCTCGACGCGGCCGACCTGCTGCCAGACCTTGCGCCACAGCTTGTCCCGCTCGGCGCGGGCATAGTCCTCGGAGATGTATGCCTCGACGCCGATCGTCATCGGTTTCGATAGTTCCTCGGCCGCCTCGGAATTCACGCCTTTGGCTAGGTCGGTCATCACATCCTCCTAATCGCCGCGCGGAAGGATTCGTCTTTGAGGAAAAGCGACGTGTTGTCGGCGCCGAGATGGCTCCACTTAAGGTCCAGCCCGCCGTCGACGAGCAGGGTCTGGCCGGTGATGTAGCTCGACATCTCGGACAGCAGGAAGAGGATGGCGCCGGCCTGTTCCTCGGGCCGCCCACGCCGACCCATCGCGATCGCCTGCCGGTCCCGCTCGGGGTCGTCGTCGACGTAGGTCCGCGACGCCGCCGTTTCGGTGACGCCGGGTGCCACGGCATTGACCCGAATTCCCGCCAGCGCCAACTCGAGGGCCATCGTGCGGGTCATCGCCGTGATCGCGGCCTTGGCCGTCCCGTAGGCGATGTGAAAGGGCGCGGTGTTCATACCGCTGATCGAGGAGATCGACACGATCGACCCCTGCCGCCGCTGCGCGACGAGTTCACTTGCCACTGCCTGGCTCATGAAGAATGCCGTGTCGAGATTGTCGGCGAAGATCTTGCGCCAGTCGCTGCGCGTCACCCGGGTCGACGGCATCCACGTCGACGGCTGCGCGCCGCCGGCGACATTGACCAACCCGTACAAGCTGCCGTCGGCGCGGCGCGCGTGGTCGAGCACCGCAGCGATGCCCTCGTCGGTTGACGCGTCGGCCGCGACGGGCACCACGGCCAGCCCCTGTTGTGCCAGCGGCGCGATGTGCTCGTCGAGGTTTTCCTTCGACCGGCTCACCGCAATCACCGTGGCCCCGGCCCGGGCGGTCATGGCCGTGACGGTCGTGCCGATACCGCCCCCGCCGGCGCCGGAAACCACCACGATGCGACCGTCGAGCCCCAGGAAATTTTCGCGATCCCCGTGATCGTCCATGACCTGCTTCCACCTGCCGCCAACGCCGTCCAGCGTCCGCGACGGGATCCATTGCTTATTTGTCCGGACAAAATATGGCATTCTGTCCTTTGGAGAACACTATTCCGATCAGCAGACTTCGCTGTCAAGGTCAAGCCACGAAGGATCCGTAGCTATTGTCTGGACTAGGGCGAGTTGATAACGTCCAGCCCAAACGGCTGACGGAAGGACCTCGGCGCGCCATGGCCATCGCAACGCAGCTCTCGCGGTACGCCCCCTCGAACTCCGGGACATACCCAACCGAAGTCGCGCAGGGCTGGGAGCTCGAACGGGTCACCGCGCCCAGCCGGCTGTTCGGCGCCAACGGTTTGCGCACCGGCCCGGACGGTCGCATCTACATCGCCCAGGTGACCGGCAGTCAGATCAGCGCGCTGGATCACCGCACCGGGGAACTGGTGACCGCCAGCCCCAAGGGCGGTGACATCGTGGCACCCGACGACGTCGCGTTCGATGCCAGCGGCAACCTGTACGCGACCGAGGTGATGGACGGCCGGGTCAGCGTGCGCGACACCAGCGGTCGAACGCGGGTGTTGCGGGACGACGTTCCGTCGGCCAACGGCATCACCATCCATGCGGGCCGGTTGTTCATCGGTGAATGCCGCGAGGGCGGACGGCTGCTGGAATTCGACCTGGCGGGCGGACCGCCGCGGGTGCTCTTGGAGAATGTGCCCTCACCGAATGCGATGGAGGTCGGCCCGGACGGCCTGCTGTATTTCCCGGTGATGGGCGCCAACGAAATCTGGCGTATCGACCCCGACGGCGGCGAGCCCCAGTGTGTCGCAGGTGATCTCGGTGTGCCCGACTCGGTCAAGTTCGACGCGCAGGGCTACCTGGTCTCGACACAGGTGGCCAGCGGTCAGGTACTGCGCATCGATCCTCGCAGCGGCGAGCAGCGGCTGCTCGCCCAGCTGAATCCGGGGCTCGACAACTGCACCTTCGTCGGCGACCGGCTGTTCGTATCCAACTTCACCGGCGAGATCACCGAGATATCGCCAAACGGCACGGCACGCGCCGTCTTGGCGGGTGGGCTCAACTGGCCGATGGACCTCGCGGTCGGCCACGACGGACAGCTTTACATCGCCGACGGCACGTACTTCTACGTCGCACTGCCCGACGGGTCCTTGCACACCGCGGGAATGTTGTTCAGCCCCGGCTATCCCGGATTCCTGCGCGGCGTTGTAGCAAGCGGACCCGGCGAGTTCGTCGTCACGACGTCGGGCGGCCAGGTCGCCCGCTACCGGCCGGATGCGAGCGAAAGTGATGTGCTGGCAGACGGTTTCGACCAGCTATATGGTGTCGCCCTGAGTCCCAGCGGTGTGGTCTTTGCGGAATTGGGCACCGGGCGGGTGCTGTCGCTGCAGTCGGGGGGTACCGAGGTGCTGGCGACCGATCTGCATGAGCCGGTCGGCGTCGCGATCGATGCCGACGGAGCGTGTCTGGTCGCCGAGGCCGGCGCCGGACGGGTGGTCAGGGTGAACGGGTCGAGGATCGACACCGTTATCGCCGATCTGCAACGCCCGCAGGGCATTCTGGTCCAGGGCGGTGTGCTCTACATCGTTGATGCGGGCGCCAAGGAGTTGATCGCGTTCGATCTGACCAGCTGCGCGCGGCGCACGATCGCGTCCGGGCTGCCGGTCGGTCCCCCGCCGGGTGTGACGCCCAAGCCGCTGCGCGGCATGCCACCGTTTTCCGGACCGCAGGGCCCATTCGCCGGCATCACCGCCGCGCCCGACGGGACTCTCTACGTCTCGGCCGATGGCGACGGCAGCGTGCTGGCACTGCGCCGGACAAGGGACGGCGGCTGATGCCTCAGGCTATCGCGGGCGACCACCGCTACCTGCAGATCGCACGCACGCTGCGCAAGGAGATCGTTGACGGCGTTTATCCGGTGGGCTCGCAGCTGCCGACCGAGCACCAACTGTGCGAGCGCTTCGCGGTGAGCCGCTACACCGTCCGCGAAGCGTTGCGCCGGCTGCGAGAGGACAACCTGGTCGCGTCTCGACCGCGGGCGGGCACCCGGGTGGTTCCCCGGCCGGCATCGAGTTCCTATGCCCAGGACGCGATGTCGATCGACGACCTCGTCGCGTTCGCGGCCGGCGCGCAGCTGACCATCGAATCCAACGCGATGGTGACGATCGACGGCGACCTCGCCGCTCGCACCGGGCTCGAGGTCGGCACCCAGTGGCTATCGGTACGCGGTTACCGGCAAGCCGACGGCGCGTCAGTGCCGATGTGCCGAACGGAGTACTACATCAGCCGGAGTTTCGCCGCGGTCGGCAGGCTGCTGCAACGCCATGTCGGCCCGATTTTTCCGTTGATCGAGGATCTGTTCGGGGTGAGCGTCGCTGCGTTGCACCAAGAGATTGCCGCCGTCCAACTATCGCCAGAACTGGCCGACGGGCTGGGCGTGGAAGCAGGGACGGCTGCGCTCCAGATGCGGCGCACCTACACGACCTCCGACGGCGAGGTGGCCCAAGTGACGATCAACACCCACCTGTCGTCCAGGTTTCGGTACGCGATGACCATGCGTCGCGTAACCGGTCAGGCCGGTTGAGGTGATCGCCCGGGCCCCGCAGGACACCACACATGCCGCCGAGGCCTACCGCCGTGGGCTGTGGGTGCAGACCACGCTGGCCGATTCGCTACGCACGGCCGCGGAACTGGCGCCTCGGCGAATAGTTCTGGTGGACAAGGATATTCGACTGGACTGTGCCACGCTATACACGCAGGCAAACGCACTCGCGGCCGTCCTCCTGTCGCGCATGCCGACGGGCAGCGTCGTGTCGTTCATGCTGCCGAATTGGCACGAGACCGCCGTCATCTATCTGGCCGCGACGCTGGCCGGAATGGTGGTGAACCCGATCCTGCCGTCGCTGCGTGAGCACGATCTGCGCTTCATCCTCGAAGACGCCGATGCAGCAATGGTTTTCGTCCCACACCAATACGGCGGCTACGACTACGCGGCGATGCTCGAACGCGTAACAGCCGCAATGAGTCCGGCACCGACGGTAGTGGTACTGCGCGGCTCCGAAACGAGGCGAGCCGGTTCGCACACACCGTACCGGGTCCTGCTGGAGCAGCCGCTGGATGCCGCACCCCTTCCGGCGCTGGATCCCGATTCCGTGCGGATGATCCTCTACACCTCCGGTACCACAAGCCGCCCGAAAGGCGTGCTGCACACCCACAATTCGATACACGCTCTGATCTGTCAGATCCGCGACCACTGGATGATCGCCCCGGGCGACACGTTCCTCGTCCCGTCACCGGTCGCCCATATCGGCGGCTCGATATATGCATTCGAATGCCCGCTGCTGCTGGGCACGACCGCGGTGCTGATGGACCGATGGGATCCGTCCGAGGCGGTAGCACTGATGAGCTCCGAACGGTGTACCCACATCGCGGGGGCCACACCATTCCTGCAGCAACTGTTGTCAACTGCCGAGCGCACCGACTCCCGCCTGCCCGACTTGAAGGTGTTCATCTGCGGCGGTGCTTCCGTATCGCCGTCGCTGATCCGCTGTGCCGCACAGTATTTCGATCACGCGGTGGTCACCCGGGTGTACGGCTGCACGGAAGTCCCCGTCGCGACCGTCGGCGCACCCGGGCCAGACGAAGCCGATTACGCGGCAGACACCGACGGCAGGCCCGGGATCGCCGAGATCAAACTCGTCCCGCACGAATCCGCGCCGGCCGGTGACGGGGAAATCTGTGTGCGTGGCCCACAGATGCTGCTGGGTTACCGTCATCGGAAAGACGGCGCCGACTCTTTCGATGCCGCAGGCTTTTTCCGCACCGGCGATCTTGGGCGCTGGGTCTCAGCTGGTTCCGATGACCGGTACCTCGTCGTGACTGGCCGGGCCAAGGACGTCATCATCCGCAGCGGTGAGAACATCTCGGCCAAGGAAGTCGAGGACCTGCTCGCCGACCATCCCGGCATCGCCGAGATCGCGGTCGTCGGGCTGCCCGACGAGCGCACCGGAGAGCGGGCTTGCGCGGTCATCGTCCCCGCGGGTGCGGCGAGCCCGGATGTCGCAAGCCTGCTTGCGCTGCTGGTGAGCAAGGGGGTCGCCAAATTCAAGGCCCCGGAACAGGTCGTGATCTGGGACGCCCTGCCGAAGAACGACGCGGGGAAGATACTCAAACATCAGATCCGGGCGTCTTTGACAGAGGCGGAGACGAAGGATGGTTGAAATGCAGGTCGCAATCGTCACGGGAGCAAGCAGCGGTATCGGCCTGGGTTGCGCGACAAAGCTTGCCGAAGTGGGCATGGCGGTCGTGGGCACCGGCCGCGACCGGGATCGGCTGGCCGAGCTCGAAAAGTCGATCAACGATCCGGATCGTGTCGCGACACTCGCTGTCGACTTGACCGACGACGACGCGCCGCGACGCATCGTGGACCTCGCGGTCGAGCGGTGGGGTCATGTCGATTTCCTGATCAACAACGCCGGAGTGGGCAGCCCCAAGCCGCTGCACGAAACCGACGACGAGACCCTGGACTACTTTCTGGGCGTGATGCTGCGGGCGCCGTTTCGGCTGGCGCGCGACGTGCTGCCGCACATGGCACCCGGATCGGCGATCATCAATGTGACATCGACTTTCGCGGTCGTCGGCGGCCTGCGAGGCGGCGCTTACTCCGCCGCCAAAGGCGGGCTGACCGCGCTGACCACCCACATCGCTTGCCAGTACGGCGCATCCGGCATCCGCTGCAACGCCGTCGCTCCCGGCGTAACGGTGACGCCGATGGTCGAAAAGCGCTTGGAAGATGAGCGATTCCGCAAGCTCAACACCGAAATGACCCCGCATCAGCGGTTAGGCAGCATCGACGATATCGCCAGCACCGTCGCCTTCCTGTGCTCGCCGGGCGGAAGTTTCATCAACGGCCAGACGATTGTCGTCGACGGCGGATGGAGTTCGACGAAATATCTTTCGGAGTTCGCGTTGTCATCGCAGTGGATCGAGCGATGAATCTGTTTGCGATGCTCGATCAGGCCGCGGGCCGGTTCCCCGATCGCGGCGCCGTGTATCACGGGAATCGCCGCGTGTGTACGTGGCTTGAGTTGCGCGACCGGGCATTGCGCCTGGCCGCGTCGATCCGGCAACAGCATGGTGCGGGTGCTCGTATCGCGATCACCACCCAGAACCGTCCCGAGATCGTCGAATTGATGTTCGCGATCTGGGCCGCCGAGTGCGTCGTCGTCCCGATCAACTACAAGCTGCATCCGCGCGAGATGGTGCAGATCCTCGACGATGCGGGTGCGTCGCAGGTGTTCGCCTCATCGACGATTGGCGCCGAGCTCGCGTCGATCACCACGACGCCAACGGAAATCATTGAGTCCGAGGACCATTCACGACGATTCAACGTCGCTCCGTCGGCGCCGCCGCGCACCGACCCGGCGGCGCTGGCGTGGCTGTTCTACACCAGCGGAACCACCGGCCGGTCTAAGGGCGCGATGCTGTCGCACCGCAATCTCACAGCGATGACGGTCGCGCACCTTGCCGACATCGACGCTCCGGACCAGCACTGCAGCCTCGTGCATGCGGCACCGATGTCGCACGGCTCTGGCCTCTACGTTCTGCCGTACGTGTTGCGCGCCGCCCGCCAGGTGGTGCCCGAGTCGGGTGCATTCGATCCCGACGAGTTCCTCGATCTCTGCGAGCACCACCCGACCGGCAGCGCATTTCTGGCGCCGACGATGGTGCAACGGCTGGTCGATACGGGCCGCGCCCGCCCGGCCAATCTCAAGACGATCGTCTACGGCGGCGGGCCGATGTATGTCGAAAGCCTGCGGAGGGCGATCACGGCATTCGGCCCGATCTTCGCGCAGATCTATGGGCAGGGCGAGTCACCGATGACCATCACCGGGTTGCGCGCTGTCGATCACGACTTGGACGACGACGCGATTCTGGGTTCCGTCGGTTATGCGCGGTCGGGGATGGAGGTCGCGGTGCTGCACGCGGACGGCCACCCGGCGTCCGTCGGCGACATCGGCGAGATCGTCTGCCGCGGAGACGCGGTCATGAGTGGATACTGGCAAAATCCCGACGCGACCCGCGCCACGCTCAAAGACGGCTGGCTCTACACCGGCGACATGGGCTCGTTCGACGCCCGCGGTTTTCTCACGCTGCGGGACCGGTCGAAGGACGTCGTCATCAGCGGCGGGAGCAATATCTATCCCCGCGAGGTGGAGGAGGTGTTGCTCGAGCACCCCGGCGTCTCCGAGGCATGCGTGGTGGGCACGCCCGACGCCGAGTGGGGTGAGGTGGTGGTCGCGTTCATCGTCGGCGCGGTCGACCCCGCGGCATTGGACGCGCATCTGTTGCGGCGCATCGCCCGCTTCAAACGGCCCAAACGCTACGAATTCGTCGACGAGCTACCGAAAAACAGCTACGGCAAGGTGCTCAAGCGGGAACTGCGGGCAAGCTTGTCTCCCGGCCGCGTTGGTTAGAGACCGGCGAAGTCGATGATCCCGCGGATGTTGCGGCCCTCGCGCAGATCGACGAACGCCTCGTTGATCTGGTCGAGTTGGTAGTGGCGGGTGACCAACTCGTCGAGTTTCAACGCACCTGCCTGATACATCGACAACAGCAACGGCACGCTGGTGCGTGGATTCATCCCGCCGTAGAGCGCTCCCCTGAGTTGTTTGGCCGACAGCACCATCTCCTGCAGAATCAGCGGAACCATGGGCTCGCTATAGGGCGTGATGCCGGTGATCACGCACGTCCCGCCTTTGCGAAGCAGCCTCATGGACAACGGGATCAAGTCCGGGTGGACAACGCCCGCGGTCACGACGACGCGGTCGGCCATGACGCCAGCGGTGATGTCGGCCACCAGCGGTATTGCCTCCTCGGCCGAGACGGCGGTGTGCGTGGCACCGAAGATCTTGGCCGAATCCCGTTTATATTCAACGGGATCCACCGCGACGACATAGGTTGCGCCAGCGGCGCGGGCCCCCTGCAGGGCATTCATCCCGACACCACCGGTACCGATCACTACGACGGTGTCACCGGGTTCGGTGCCGGCCGTTACCGTTGCGGAGCCCCAGCCCGTGCTGACGCCGCACGACACCAGCGAGGCCGCATGGAACGGGATCCCGTCATCGATCTTGATGACGGACCTTTCCGTTAGCACCGCATATTCGGCGAATGTGCCGAGTTGACCGTAAGCCATCAGGTTTTCGTCGCCGAGGTGCCGGCGACAGGTTCCGTCGGTCGGCATCTCCCTCGAGAACAGGCTTGCGCCGGCGTCGCAGATGTAGCTCTGACCGTTCACACAGAAACGGCAACTGCCGCACGCGGGAATGAACGACATCGCCACGTGGTCCCCCGGGCGCACCGTCGTCACGCCCGGCCCGATTTCTTCGACGACACCAGCGCCCTCGTGACCACCGAGCATCGGGAACCAGTCCGGCTCAGGGATACCGGTTGAGGCCCGCACCTCCGGTGTCGGCAATACGTCGCCGGTAACGAGATGGTCGTCGGAGTGGCAGATGCCGGCAACGGCCATCCGTACCAGGACTTCACCGGCGTGGGGCGGATCGAGCTCCACCTCGCGGATCTCCCAATCCTCGCCGACCCCGCGCAGCACAGCGGCACGACACTTCATGGCAACCTCCTTGACGTCGCAGGCAACGATCCATCCTCGCGCGTCCGGTCAAGCGGATTCGAAGTGACTCCGGATGCCGGCCAACATTTCAACGTGCGCCTTGACCCCCTCGCGGATGGTCACCCCGGCCAGTAGCCGCGGGGCCGTAATACCTATCCGCTCGGTGACCCGGGTACCGCCTTCCGCCGGATCGAAACTCACCGTGCCACGTAGCCGCACCCCGGGTGACTGATCGGCCTCGGTCAGTACATCGCCGCTGACGGGCACTTGCAGCCGGGCCTGATAAGTGGTCCGTATGGTTAACGGCCCCAAGGGAATTCGGTCAACGACCCGGTAGGCCTGCTGGTAGCCATCCTGGGTTTCGCTGCGGGACACCGTTTCCACGGACACGATCAGCGGGTGCACGAGCTTTATGTTGTTCAGGTCCACGTAGAACGCGCGCACCACGTCGGGCGGCGCGGACACCTGCTCGCTCAGCATCCGGTCGGCGTGGACGGTCCACCAGCTCATAGGAGAGAACCTAGCCTTGCGACCACGCCGCGCTTACCGTGGACCCAGAAGCGAGCGGAGAAGACATGGGCACGCAAGGTCAAGTGGTCGAGCGGTACCTGCAATGCCTGGGCGCTCACGACTGGGACGGACTGGCCGACACCATCGCCGAGGAAGGGCTGACCCGGGAGGGACCGTTCTGCGATGTCGTCGAGGGTAAGGCGCACTATGTCGCCTACCTGCGCAAGGTATGCACCAATCTGGAGGGCCATCGATTGCACGTGCAGCGGGTCTCGCACGTGGACTCCCGAGTGTCGTACGCCGAGCTGTCCGAGACATTCGAGATCGACGGCGTCGCGACCACGTGGCCCGAATGCATCCTCTTCGAGCAAGACACCGACGGCCGGATCTCTCGGGTGAGCGTGTTTTTCAAACAGCGGCAGCCCGGAACCACGTAGCGGTCTATTCCCTCACTCCGGGAATTGACCTACCGTGTCATGGATGGAGGCAGATGCAACTCCGGAGTCGGTGCCGGTCGAGAAATTGCACTCGGGCGACCCGATCACCGATTGTGGTCAGCGGTACATAGTTCTCGAAGCAAAAGCCCTCGGCGATAGCTGTGTAGTTCTCGAGCTGGAGTCCAGGGTGGACCACCAGCTGCAGGTCATCGAGAAGTCATTCCCGGCCGGGTACCAGGTCGACAGGGCACAACACCGAATTCTGTAACGGATTCTCGTCGCCCGAATAATGCGCGAGTAGCCGTCGGACGGCTACCGCGCTTTCGTGTTATGTGGTCCCAATTCTGGTCAATGAGACGAACCGTTTAGTCGCCGCGCGGGGGCCGTTGGTCGTCGGGATCGTTCGGGTCGGGTTCGCCGAACCACCGCGACGGCTCATGCCGGCCATAGGTGTCATGCCAGTCCCACCACTCATACGGTGCGGTCTGCGGGTATCCCGGCGGCGAGTCCTCCCAGGTTTCCTGGCGCCCCAGCGCCGTCATGTCCAGGAAGCTCCAGGTGTTGCCCAGCACCTCGTCGCCCCGGTTGTTGATGAAGTAGGTGCGGTAAACCCGGTCGCCGTTATGGATAAACACGTTCGTGCCATGCCATTCGTCCACGCCGAAGTCGACGTCGAAGCTGTCGGTGATCGTGTACCACGGCATCTGCCAGCCCATCCGGGCCTTCAGCCGCTCGATGCCCGGCTGCGGCGCGCGCGAGGCGAACACCAGGGTGGTGTCGCGGGCGTTGAGATGGGCGAGGTTCCCGATGTGGTCGGCGATCATCGAGCAGCCGCGGCAGCCGTGATCGGGCCAGCCGTCGATGTCGGGCCCGACGAAGGCCCGATAGACGATCAGCTGACGCCGGCCTTCGAACAGCCCCAGCAGATTCACCGTGCCGTCGGGCCCGTCGAATTCGTATGGCTTGTCCACGGCCAGCCACGGCATCCGCCGCCGCATGGCCGCCAGCGCATCGTGGGCCCGGAGCACCTCCTTCTCCTTGACCAGCAACCGCTGATGTTCGGCCTCCCACTCCTGGGCCGACACGATCGGTGGGGTGTTCATTGCGTTGTCCGCCTTTCGATTTCGGTTGGTTCGAGTCCGCTTCAGTTCAGCTTCAGTTCAACCAGGACAGGCCCGATGCGGTGAGCAGGCAGGCGCCGTGCTGCCCGGGCTCGCCGCCGGCGATCGCCGCCACCGACGTGCCGACCAGCTCGGCGGTCAGCGCGGGTCCCGTCGAGGAGACAAAGGTGTCGACGTCGACGCCCTGCCGCTCGGCGTAGGCCGCCGAGGCTATCGCACCCAGCTCGGTGGCCGCCGTCAACCGCGGCAGCACCGAGACGAAGGTGATCCCCAGGCCGGCCCGGTCCGACTCCCCGGCCGCATAACTGCCGATGAACCTGACGGTTGCCTTGGCGCCCGCGTAGCCGCCGGACAGTGGCGACCCGTTCACCGCCGCGCCGCTGGACATCAGGATCACCGAGCTGCCCGGCGCCAATGGGCGCTGCAGCGCGTGGCGGGTCCAGTGAAACGCTTGCGCGACATCGACATTCCAGTTGGCGCTGAAAGTTGCCCAGCTCTGATCCTGCAACGGGCTCATCCGCGGCGTGGATCCGGCGCACAGCACCAGGGTGCGCGGGTCGTACTTGTCGATGAGCTGGCTCGCCGTGGCCGGATCGGCGGCGTCGGCGACCACCGGGATGAAGGCGTCGCCGAGTTCACTGCTGATCTCTTCGAGCAGGGCGGCGGTGCGCGCTACACCGACGACCTCGGCGCCGGCTTCTGCCAATGCTGTGGCAATGGCGCGACCGAATCCGCGGCTCGCTCCGGTCACGATCGAGGTGGTGCCGGCAAGGCTGCCGGCGTGGGTCTGGTTCATGTCCGTCTCGCTTTCTCAGTGAACTCCTCCACCCATTGAGATACGGCGCATCGCCCGAATTCATCGCCGCAAGACCGATGAATTTCGCAGCCCCGACGTCTCTGTACTGGAGTAGCGTTTCGGGCCACCCGGGACCGAGGCCGAGATGGGAGGGCGACCGTGCCGGCTCAGGAGGATTTCATCGAGCAGGCGGCCCCCTTTCGTGCCGAGTTGATCGCGCACTGTTACCGCATGCTCGGCTCGGTGCACGACGCCGAAGACCTCGTCCAGGAGACCTACCTGCGCGGCTGGCGCGGTTATCAGGCGTTCGAGGAGCGTGCGGCGCTGCGCACCTGGCTGTACCGGATCGCCACCACGGCATGCCTGCGTGCGCTGGAGAACCGTGCTCGGCGCGTCCTGCCGGCCGGCTTGGGTGACAGCTCGGTTGACCCGGATACCGATCTCGACGGCGGCGCCGGCGCCCATCAGTGGCTGGAGCCGATCCCCGACACGCACGTGTTCGCGACGCCGGAGGACACCGTGACGGCGCGGCACAGTGTGCGGCTGGCCCTGATGACGGCGCTGCAGGAGCTTCCTGCGCGGCAGCGGGCCGTGCTGATTCTGCGTGATGTCGTGCAGTTCAGCGCCGCCGAGGTTGCCGAACTCCTCGAAACCACACCCGCCTCGGTCAACAGCGCGCTACAGCGGGCGCGGGCCCGCCTCGCCGAGGTCTCGCCCACCGAGGACGACGTGGCCGAGCCCGACGATGCCGAGCGCCGCGAATTGCTCGACCGCTACTGCGCGGCATTCGAAAACGCCGATGTGGCCGCACTCACGGAGCTGCTGCAAATCGACGTCAAACTCGAAATGCCGCCGCTGCCCGTGTGGTTCACCGGGCGGGACACGGTGATCGAATTCCTTGCCGCCCGCGCATTCACGACGGCCGGCGACATTGTCATGGTCCCGACAGCCGCGAATGCCCAACCCGCCGTGGCCGAGTACCGCCGCGCCGACGACGGCGTCATGCGCGCCCATTCGATACACGTCATCACCCCCGGCGACCCCGGCGTCGCCGCCATTACGGTCTTCCTCGACCCGGCATTGTTCGCGACGTTTGATTTACCTTCCAGCCGGTAAACTTCGCCAGAGGGACGCGATTACACCCGCTGCTCACCCAGTGAATCCCCACCACCACAACTGTTGGTGTCGTCGCACGGCCTGCCTTCGGTGCATATGTGGACAGGTCCCCAGCACCCCAGGATCATTAGCGCGACAGACGTACCTGAAGGATGACTGAATGAAGATTCCGGGTGTAACCAGCGTTGTCGCTGGTGTCACCGGCGGGGCGGCCCAGATAGTGAAGGCCGGCGTGTCCACCGCGGCCGGCGCTGCGGGTGCGATGCAGCTCCTGGCGAGCCCCGTGGTCGAACTGGCCGGCCCTGTCGTGCAGTCGATGGCCAATTCCACCGGCCGGGCACTCGGAATCAACATCTCCTCCAACGGCTCCCCCGACCACATCAGGCCTCCGGTGCGCTGGCAAAGCGGGCAACGGGTACACCTGGACCTCGATCCATTGCTGCCGTTCTCGCGCTGGTACGAATACGCGGCGGTGGTCGAGGAGCCGGTTCGCCGGATCCCTGGAGTGGCCGAAGCCCACGTCGAGGGCTCCCTGGGCCGGTTGGTCGTCGAACTCTCGGACGACGCGGACAACGAAGCCGTCGTGGGCGACGTGCGGACTACGGTCGCGGCCATTGCCGCCGATTTGGCGTCCACGAAGTCGGACGTTCCGATTACCGCGCCATTCGCCGACCCGGGTAACCCGCTGGCGATTCTGGTGCCGCTCACCGCCGCGGCCATGGACGTGGTCGCGGTGACCGCCGCGGTCACCGGCTGGGTAACCCGACTGCCCGCCGCGCCGCAAACCACCCGAGCAGCGGCCGCTCTGATCAATCATCAACCGCGCATGGTGGCGATCCTGGAGTCGCGACTGGGTCGCGTGGGCACCGACGTCGCCCTCGCGGCAGCGACGGCGGCGGCCAACGGGCTGACCCAAGCGTTCGGCACGCCGCTGCTCGATATGACGCAACGGACCCTGCAGATCACCGAGGCGGCGGCGCACCGTCGCGTGTGGCGGGAGCGTGAGCCGCACCTGGCCTCGCCCGAGCGCCCGCAGGCTCCGGTGGTCCCGGTCATCTCCTCCGCCGGAGCCAACTCGCAGGCACCCCGGCACCACTGGGCCGCCGCAGCGGCGGGCGAAGCCTCGCACGTGGTGGTCGGCGGAGCAGTCGACGCCGCGATGGATACCGAGAAAGGCTCCATGGCCGGGCCGGTGGAGGCCTATGCCGAATCGGCGGCCAACGGCTCGTTGATCGCCGCGGCCAGTGCATTGGTCGCCGGTGGCGGCACCGAAGACGCGGCCGCCGCGATCGAGGCCGGGGTGCCCAGGGCCGCGCACATGGGCCGCCAGGCGTTCGCATCGACCCTGGGTCGCGGGCTCGCCAACGGCGGACAGCTGGTCCTCGACCCGGGCGCGCTGCGGCGCTTGGACCGGGTGAAAGTGGTCGTCATCGATGGCGCGGCGCTGCGCGGTGACCACCGCGCAGTTTTGCAATCGACCGGGGAGGCCCCCGGCTGGGACGACGACCGGGTCTACGAGGTCGCCGATGCGCTGCTGCATGGTGAGGAGGCGCCGGAGCCCGACCCCGACGAGTTACCCGCCACCGGTGCGCATCTGAGATGGGTTCCGGTGCAAGGCCCGTCGGCCACGCCCGCGCAGGGCCTGGAAAGTGCCGACCTGGTGGTCGACGGCGAACGCGTCGGCAGGGTCGAAGTCGGTTGGGAAGTCGACCCGTACGCGATCCCGTTGCTGCAGACCGCAAATCGCACCGGAGCCCGGGTGGTCTTGCGTCACGTCGCCGGCACCGAGGATCTGACCGCCAGCGTCGGTGCGACGCATCCGCCGGGCACGCCGCTGCTCGGGGTGGTGCGCGAGCTGCGGACCGATCGCGGACCGGTGCTGCTGATCACCGCGGTGCACCGCGACTTTGCCTCGACCGATACGTTGGCCGCGTTGGCCATCGCTGATGTTGGTGTGGCACTTGATGATCCACGCGCCGCCACGGCGTGGACAGCGGACATTATCACCGGCACCGACCTGGCCGACGCGGTTCGGATCCTGTCGGCGCTTCCGGTCGCCCGCTCGGCCAGTCAATCGGCGGTACACCTCGCCCAGGGCGGCACGACGCTGGCCGGGCTGCTACTGGTCACCGGTAGCGAGCAGGAACGCCCCACCAACCCGGTGAGCTTCCGCCGCTGGCTCAATCCGGTTAATGCCGCCGCGGCCACCGCGCTGGTGGCTGGAACCCTCTCGGCCGGCAGGGTGCTGCGCCTGCCCGACCCCACCCCACAGCCGCTCACCGCCTGGCACGCACTGGATCCGGAGATCGTGTACTCACGGCTGGCCGGCGGTTCGCGACCGATGGCCGTGGAAACCCTGACTCCGTCCTGGCGTCGCCGCCTCGACGACCTGTCCTACAGCCCACCGTTCGATGGACTGCGCGGACCACTGCACACCCTGGCACGGCTGGCTTCGGCGACCCGGGTGGAGCTCTCCGACCCGCTGACCCCGATTCTGGCCGTCGGCGCAGCCGCGTCGGCCATCGTCGGCAGCAACATCGACGCGCTTCTGGTCGGCGGCGTCATGACGGTCAACGCGATAACCGGTGGGACACAACGGTTACGGGCCGAAGCGGCAGCCGCCGAGCTTTTCGCCGAGCAGGATCAGTTGGTGCGCCGCGTCGTCGTCCCGGCGGTGGCCACCACACGACGCCGGTTGGAGGCGGCCCAACACGCCACCCGCACGGTCACGGTGTCCGCCAAATCGCTTCGGCCCGGCGACGTCATCGACCTGGCCGCGCCGGAGGTGGTGCCGGCCGACGCGCGCCTGTTGGTGGCCGACGACCTCGAGGTCGACGAATCATTTCTCACCGGAGAGTCGCTGCCGGTGGACAAGCAGGTGGAACCCGTCGCCGTCAACGATCCCGAGCGGGCAAGCATGCTGTTCGAGGGCAGCACGATCGTCGCGGGCCGCGCCCGCGCGATCGTCGTGGCCACCGGGGTCAACACCGCCGCGCACCGCGCGATCTCCGCGGTCGCAGGCGTCGAGACCGCGGCCGGCATCCAAGCCCGGCTGCGCGAACTCACCAGCAAGGTCCTGCCGATGACGCTGGCCGGCGGCGCTTCGGTGACCGCGCTGGCGTTGCTGCGCCGCTCGTCGTTGCGTCAGGCCGTGGCCGACGGCGTCGCGATCGCGGTGGCCGCCGTGCCGGAGGGTCTGCCGCTGGTGGCCACCCTGTCCCAGCTCGCCGCCGCCCAGCGCCTGACGGCGCGCGGAGCGCTGGTGCGCTCGCCACGCACCATCGAAGCCCTGGGCCGGGTCGACACCGTATGTTTCGACAAGACCGGCACTCTCACCGAAAACCGGCTGCGTGTCCTGTGCGCCATACCGCACGATGCCGGTCCGGGCGATCCATTCCCGGAGGCCGAGGACCCACGGTCGGCCGCGGTACTGCGGGCGGCCGCATGGGCGTCCACGCAGCCCCAAGACGGACAGGGCCACGCGCACGCCACCGACGAGGCGATCATCACCGCGGCGAGTTTCCTTCTCACCAAGAACAATTCGGGTTGGCAGTTGCTCGCCGAGGTACCGTTCGAGTCCAGCCGCGGCTTCGCCGCCGCGATAGGCACGCTGAGCGCCGACGCGAACTCGCCGGTGCTGATGCTCAAGGGCGCCCCGGAGGTGGTGCTACCCCGCTGCCGGTTCACCGACCCGGAGGCCGACCTTGCGCATGCCGAGTCGGTGGTCCGCAGCCTCGCCGAGCGAGGCTTGCGGGTGTTGGCGGTGGCACGGCGCCCTTGGCCCAACGGGACCACGCACGACGAGGACACCGACGCCGACGCCGTCGACGCCACCGCGCAGGACCTCGAGCTGCTGGGCTACGTCGGTTTGGCAGACACCGCACGGGCATCGTCGCGCCCGCTGATCGAGGCGTTGCACGCCGCCGGCCGCGAGGTGGTGCTGATCACCGGCGACCACCCGATCACCGCGCGGGCGATCGCCCGGCAGTTGGGACTGCCGGCGGATGCGCGCGTCGTCACGGGCGCCGACCTCGCCGGCCTCCACGAGGACGCCAGCGCCAAACTCGTCGCCGACGTCCAGGTCTTCGCCCGCGTCAGCCCCGAACAGAAGGTGCAGATCGTGGCCGCGCTGCAGCGCTGTGGGCGGGTCACGGCGATGGTCGGCGACGGCGCCAACGACGCCGCCGCGATCCGGATGGCCGACGTGGGAATCGGCGTGAGCGGTCGAGGATCGTCGGCCGCCCGGGGAGCCGCCGACATCATCTTGACCGACCGCGATCTGTCCGTGCTGCTCGACGCGCTGGTCGAGGGCCGCAGCATGTGGGCCGGTGTTCGCGATGCTGTCACGATCCTGGTCGGCGGCAACGTGGGCGAGGTGCTGTTCACGATCATCGGGACCGCATTCGGCCAGGGGCGCGCGCCGGTGGGAACCCGTCAGCTACTGCTGGTGAACCTGCTCACCGACATGTTCCCCGCGCTCGCGGTTGCCGTCACGTCGCAATATGTCGAACCCGACGTAACCGAGTACGAAAACGAAGAAGAGGCCGAAAAAGCGCGCGCCGCACACCGACTCGCGGTGCTGACCGGGCCCACGCCTTCCCTCGACGCACCGCTGATGCGTCAGATCGTCACCCGCGGCGTCGTCACCGCCGCGGGTGCGACGGCGGCCTGGGGCATCGGGCGCTACACGCCGGGCAGCGAACGCCGCACGGCAACAATGGGATTGGCGGCGTTAGTGACAACACAGCTCGCCCAGACCCTGCTGACGCGCCAGCACAGCCCGCTTGTCGTCGCGACCGCACTGGGCAGCGCGGGAGTGCTGGTCGGCATCATTCAAACCCCGGTGGTCAGCCAGTTCTTCGGATGCACGCCGCTGGGACCGGTCGCCTGGTCGGGCGTGATGGGGGCGACGGCAGGAGCCACCGCGATCTCGTGGCTGGCACCCAACTGGCTGAACAAGACCATCGGTGTCCTCCAGCCCGAAGGCGAACCCGACGACCAGCCCGACGCTTAAGTCGCCAATTCCTTACGGATGACCTTGCCGGCGGGATTGCGCGGAATGCTGTCGACGATGTGAATGTCCCTGGGCTGTTCGAAACGAGATACCTTGTCCTTCAAATACTCCCGTAGCGCCGCCACATCGATGTCGCGCTGCGCGCGGGCAACGACGAATGCGGCCAGCCGACGCCCGAACTGCTCGTCAGGTACCCCGACGACCGCGTTTTCGGCAACGTCAGGATGCTCGGCGAGTGCATTTTCCAGCGCCCTCGGATACACATTCTCACCGCCGGAGACGATCATGTCGTCCTCGCGGCCGACGATGTAGAGCCGGCCAGAGTTGTCGAGATAGCCCATATCGCCGGTGCTGGTCATCTGGTCGATGACGGTCTTGTCAGGGCCGCCGATGTAGCCCCGGGTCGTTAGCTCTCCGCCTACGAAAATACGGCCGGTCACCCGCGGCCCGACCGCCCTGCCGGTTTTGTCGAAGATGCGAACCGGGCACCCCGCGACGGGCCGGCCCACCGTGTCGGGTGCGTGGCGCAGCTCGAAAGGTGTTGCCAAAGAACCGATCCCGACCTCAGTGGAGCCATAACCGTTGTAGAGGACGTCACCGTAGAAGTCCATGAACCGGCGCGCCAGGCTGGGATCGAGCCGATCGCCGCTGGATATCACGACCTGCAGCGCCAACGGGTTTCGCGCCCGCACCCGCTGCGGCAAATCCATGATGCGGGCCAGCATGATCGGGACCACGCTCATTGCGTCGGCGCGCTGTAGCGATGCCTGCGCGAGAGTCTGCTCGGCATCGAAGCGTCGATGCGTCAGGACCGTGCCGCCCAGGCTGACGGTGAGCATCAACATGCCCAGTCCAAGGCCGTGAAACATCGGTACCGCCACAGCAATTCGCGATCCGGTCCGCAGCCCGGTGCGTTCGAGAATCGTCATGCCCACGCCGACGCCCGAACTCATTCGCGGCATCCGCGGAACCCCCTTGGGCACGCCGGTAGTGCCCGAGGTCAGCAGGATGAGTCGGCCGGACTCGACGACGCGCGGTCGCGGAGCGCCCGGCTGAGTCTGCACGGTCGCCGGATCGATCACCCGGACCGACGGCGCGGTATCGCGGATCTGCGCCGCAAACTCGTTGTCGCAGAACATCGCCGTGACCTGATGTGCGCTCAAAGCGCCGGCGAGGGCGGCGGCGCGAAACTCCGTATTCACCAGCACCACGTCGGCTCCGACCAAGGCGGCGGCGAATACGGCCGCCGCGAAGCCGCTGCCGTTGCGGCACATGATCCCGACCGCCTCGCCCGGGCCGGCGCCGTCACGGACAAGCTCGTGAGCCAGCGCCTCGGTCTTGGCCTGCAGCTCGCGGTAGCTCAGCGCCCCGTCGTCGTCGATGATCGCGGTGCGGTCGGGCCAGCGAGCCGCCGCGACGGCCGGCAGCGTAGAGAGATTCGTGCCACCGCGATACACCTCGCGGATAAGCCTCAGTGCCGCGATCGGTGTGGGCACGCTCAGCAGCCGCGATGACACCAACGCCCGGGCCGTCGTAGCGACCACACCGTCGGTCATTCCTCGTCCTTTCGGCCGCGGGAATCGGAGAAGAAGCGGCGATGCCACAACCGGGCCGCCCAATCCGCCGGTCCGGCCAACAGCACCGAGGCCAGCTCGGCAGGAAACACCCAGGGCGGTTCGTTGGTGCGCGGGCGTTCGATGATCGCCTTCGCGATGGCGTCGGCGGCCTGCTGGGGCGACAGCCCGGGAAGGCGGCCCAGGATCGGCGTCGGTGCGATCATCCGGGTCCGGACCAGCGCGAAGTAGACCGACGTGACGGTCACGCCGTCGGCGTGCAGTTCCGGCGCAACGCTGCGCAGCCAGCGATCGAACGCGCCCTTGGACGCCTGGTAGGCGCCCCATTGCGGGCCCGGCACCACGCGCACGCCGACGCTCGACACGTTCACGATCTGGCCGCCGCCGTTTTCCCGCATGGCCGGGAGCAGTCCTAGCAGCAGCCAGATCGGCCCCAGGTAGTTGATGTCGATGGTGCGCTGGAAGTCGTGCGGGCGGTCGTACTGATGGTGCAGCGACCGGCGCAGCGATTTGCCGGCATTGCTGACCACGATGTCGAGCGGGCCGTGGTTCTCGGTGATCTGCTTGGTCAGGACGTGGACGGCGGCCTCGTCGCTCAGATCCGTCGGATAGGCGACCGCGTGGCCGCCACCCGCGTTGATCGCCGCGGCAAGATCGTCGAGCCGTTCCGCCGATCGGGCGACGACCAGCACTGTCGCTCCGGCCGCGGCCAGCCTGCGGGCGGTCGCCTCGCCGATTCCGTACGAAGCGCCGGTGACAAGCACCGTCTTGCCCGAAACCGCGCCGCGCAGCTTGTCGGGGTCCGACACGCGCGCCGGGTTGGCCAATCGGTCTGTCGCCGTCTTAAGGGCCTGGCCTATCAAGTTCACCTTCACACCGCATTCACCGAGATGGCGTGCCGAGTCCTGGTGCAGCGCTGCTTTCCCAACGCGTCGCGACTCGTAACCTACAGCTACCAGACCACGCGCACAGCCCGAACCCCTGGTCCTGGCTAAACTCCTAGTCCCGAATGAAACCTTTGTTGCGCATCAGGACGTCCGCCAGGAATCCGTCGTGCGGGATTTCAGGAGCGCGAAAGAACGTCGGGTGGTTTCCGCGGTAGACGTTGCTGATCGTCGGTTCGCCGAGCAAGGCGTCGATCAGGTCGTCGTCACCGGTAATCGCGTTGACTACCAAGGATTGTCGCAGCGGGCCTAGGCCCGCTGCGCGCGTCCACGGTGATACCCATACGCAGGGGAACGGCAGTTCGATGTTGAGCTTGTCGACATCGGGCCCGGTCAACAGGTGCACGGCCGGACGCAGCGCGGCACAGCCGTCACCCAGTGCGGCGACGACCTGATCGGCCCCGAGCAGCGGGGTCGTGCCCGCGGCCTTGGTCGCCAGATAGCCGGCCAGCGTCTGCGCAGAGGTGGTGGGCTGGGTCGGCAGGATCGCCCGCTCATCCTCGGTGGGCAGCGGCTCGATCGTCGCCAACCGTTCCGCGATCGCCGCAGCCAGCGGGGCCGGGTCGCCCTCATAGAGCACCGCGGTGGTGTTGACGCACGCCATGCCACCCAGGTTGGCGATCGAGTCGACGATCAGGTCGAGGTAGTCGCGCCAATCCCGGTCGGCGGTGATCAGGATCTTGGCTCGGCCAGGTCCGTTCACCACCACCGTCGGATCGGCGACGTACTTGTCTACGACATCCTGGCCGCCGTACACCATGGCGAGATCGGCCGAGCGGATGATCTCGTCTGCTCCGCCATGATCGGTGGGCAGAAAGACCACGTCTTCGGGCCGAAAGCCCGCCTGGCGCAGGGCGTTGACCAGTCGGTGGCCGGTGAGGGGCTCGCGCCGCGACGGGCGCACCGCGACCCGGTAGCCCAGCGCCAGCGCCTGGGGCCACAGGCCGTGCACGCCCGGGCCGTTTCCCGCGGCGTGTACGGCGAACACCTCGCCGCGCCGGGTCCAGACCGCACTGCCGTCGCGGGTGCGGTCTTCGCGCCAGTCGCGGACCGCGCCGATCGGCTGCGCCGGACGCACCGCGTCGAATGCGTGGGCAACGGCGTCGGCCACGTTGCGGGCTCCGGCACGGGTGACCGCGATCGGAACTCCCGAAATCCGGCTGGCCAGTTCGACATACGCGTCGAAGTCCAGGCCGCCGATGACTGCGGTCGAGAAGACGTCGGCGGCGCCGGCCAAAGCCTTTTCACGCTGCACGACAGGCAACGGTGCGGCCTTGCGCTGCGCGCTGATGGTGCGCGACACGTACAGCGGTGGCACCAGACTCAACTCGGCGACGGGCACGCCGGCCGTGCTGGTGACAATCTCACGATTGCGGGTGCGATACTCGCCGCTGGGTCCGAGCGCGTCGATCAACACTAAAGCAGTAGTGACGCTTGGTGTCTCGCTGGACACGTCAGTACACACCCTCGATCACGGCCTCGCCCTCGAAGGTGGCGACCGGCCGGACCGCACTGACCGAATCGCTGAGTTGCCCTGCGGGCCCGGGCATCCGGATCGCCATGTCGCGTTCTAGGTTGTTCGGTAGGAACATGCCCTTGCTGATGTGGTTCATCACCACCTGGCCGAGCTGCCCGTAGGGCACTTGCTCTCCGGTGTTCGGATCGACGACCCGGAACACCACGTACGGTGTCCGCGGATCGAAAACGAATGCGTCGCCGTCGATTCGGGTGACCGCCTGCGAGAGGATCATCGTGCTGCCGAATGCCATGGTGATCGTCGTATCGGGGAAGATGTCGCGCAGCAGGTCCAGCGTGTCGGCGTCCACGTGCGCGCCGCTGAGCAACAGGTAGCGGATCTTGGCGTTCACCAAGTCCACCAGGTCGTCATTGCGGGCGATCGCCTCGAGCAGCGGCGGGGTGGCATGCAGGTTCGCGACATTCTGCGACTGCAGAACGTGCACCGCCTGCTCGAGAACGTGGTCGACATAGGCCGCCACCTCCCCGGCGGCATTGCGCGCGGCGATCTTCTTCACCCAGCGCGGGTCGATGTCGATCGCGTGAAACGCCGATCCCAGCCGCTCGGCGACCAGCCGCGAGAAGTAGCCCACACCGTGCGGGCCGCTCGGCATCAGGCACAGAAAACCCCGGCCGCGCTGGAAGCCGCCGGTGGCGAAGTCCTCGGTTTGCCATTCGATGACTTGTGCGACCCAATCCGGTAGCTGCGCAGTACGTTTCGGAGCGCCGGTGGTGCCGCCGGATTCGAATACCTGCGGCACCGGTGGTGGTGAGCCGTATCCCCGCGGGATCAGGTCCTCGACCGGCACATTGCGCAGCTCGGTGAGCAGATTCGGGAACAACCGCAGATCGGTGAACGTCTTGATGTCGGTCAACGGATCGAAGCCCAGCGTCTTGGCGGTCCGCAGCCAAAAGGCGGAGCCGGTGTCTTCGCCGAAGTGCCAGGCGATCGCGGCACCCAAAAAGGCCTCGGGGTCTTCGACCGGCGCCGATCTCGGGACGTCCAACAGCGAAAAGTCGATATCGGCCATGCCCTCGATCCTGTCGCATGCCGGTCGCACTCGCCACGCTGGCTCGGGCCGCACCGGGCATACAAAGACTGAACGTTGGCCCATGCCGCGGCAAATTCTATGTGACAGCAGGGTTTTCAGTCACCCCGGCTACCCAGCCAGGCCGTGATCGCCTCGTTGAAGGCGGGATAGATGTCATGATAGGTGCCGTCGCGTTCGGCGAACCGGAAAGCCTTGACGCGCTCCACCACAATCTCATCTGCCTCCGGCTGGGACTGCAACAAGGCCATCGTCTCGGCGATGTAGTCATCCAACGGCATCGCCCTCGGGTCGAATCCGCGCTCGCCCTGCAACCCGGTCTGCACATGCGGCGGAATAACCTCGATCACCTGGACCGCGGTGTCACGAAGCTGGAAGCGCAGCGACTCGGTGTAGGAGTGCAGCGCCGCTTTGGTGGCGCAATAGGTCGGTGTGAGGGCACTGGGCATGAATCCCAGGCCCGACGTCACGTTGACGATCGCCGCACGCGGCTTCCGCAACAGCGCCGGGAGCAGTGCCGACATGAGCCGGATCGGGCCGAGCAAGTTGATCGCGATGCTCTGCTCCGACAGGCCGACGTTGCTGGCGGTGAGGTCCTCGACGCGCTGAATCCCGGCGTTGTTGACCAGGACGTTGAATTCCGGAAAACGGTCTGTCAGCTCGACGGCGAACCGTCGGACGTCGGCCGCGTCGGATTGGTCCAGTGGCATGAAGTCGATGCCGGGGTTTTCCGCTACGACGGCCTGCAGCAGCTCACGACGACGGCCCGCGATCACTACCTGGTTGCCGAGTCGGTGCAACGACTCCGCCAAACCGCGGCCGATGCCGCTGCCGCCGCCAGTGACCAGCACGGTATTGCCCGTCATTTGCATCGATAAGCTCCTCACGCTTGGACTGACGTAGCGTAATGCCCCGATCTACCGCGGGGTAACCACCCGTTTCCGCCCGAGCCGCGGCCAGGCCCTCAGGAATCGGCGTTGGACTTCGCGGCGTGCCCCCGGCGCGAGGGCGGACCGGCTAGGCGGCGCGGTTGTGCAGCCGGCGCGGGTCGACGCCCGCCCGGCGCCATGCCGTCGCCGCCCACGGCGTGTAGAGGAACGAGAGCGGCAGCCGGTTGAGCACCGGATTCAACGCGCGCACGACCGCAGCGAACCGCTGAAATCGCTTTTCCTTCTTGGCATCCCACTCCATCTGGCACACGTCGCGCATCTGGGGCGGCATCGTTCCGACCAAGACGAGACGTGTGTAGGCGTTCAGCGGCGCGGACAAGATCTTCCAGATTCCGTTGGGTATCCAGCGCGGCCCCGGAATCCCTTTGCGGATGTAGCCGGTGCCGTACAGGACGGTCTTATGCGGCACGAACCGCTCGAGCATGTCGTCCCAATAGGCGACGAAGTCGGCGTAGGTCTCCGGCTGGCCGCGGCCACTGACTCCATAGAGGCTGTACCAGAGCTTGCCTTCGTTGTAGATCTGTTCCTTCTCCGCGTCCGACAGCCGCCGGATGAACATGTTGGTGTTGTAGATGACCTGGTCGACGAAAGTGGCGTGCGCCCAATAGAACAACTCGGGATTCAGGGCGTGATACCTCGAGCCGTCACTGATGGTGCCCTTGATCGGCTTGTGGAAGTCGCGCACCTTGCGGCCCCACTCGTGCGGGTCGTCGGAGTAGACGGTGTTCATCAACGGCGGTGCGGTTCGCTTGGCCCGGCCCAGCGTGTCGCTGAAGATCACCGAGTGATCCAGCACCCCCTGGGCGAGCTGCTCGATGCAGTTCTCGACACCGGCGACGCGCTGGAACCCGAAGAATTGCGTGCGGTGATCACCGTAGAACTTCCAGATCAGGGAATCGGGCCCCAGCCGCGGCGTGGCGTCGGCGACCTCGTCGTCGATCGGCCCCTCAACCAAGACAGGCACCGCTTCCCGAACGCCGGTGTCGAAACGAGCCCCGGCCGTCCGGCCGGCCAACTGGTCATTCCGGGCGGTCATGCCCACCTCCCTGAAGCGTTGACACAAAAGTGTATCTTTGTTCCAAAGCTAGCATTTGCGCGTCGAGATCGCCGTGGGGGTCGTGATCCATGCAGAACCACAGCCTTGACGGCAATCTCGCCGAGATCAGCGATATCGACCGCACCATCTTGGACACCGCGCGGGCGGTCTTCGAGACCTACGGCGTGCGCCGGGCAAACATCGAGGACGTCGCGGCCCGCGCCGGGGTCAGCCGCAGCACCATCTACCGGCGCTTTCCCACCAAGGATGACCTGGTCGAACAGGTGGTGCGGCGGGAGGGTGAGCTCTTCTTCTCCACCCTGGACCGGGCAACCACCGGGTGCACTCCGGCCGAAGCGGTGATCGAGGCGTTCACGCTGGGTGTGCGCCTGGTCCAGGATTCGCCGCTGTATTCCCGGATCGTGGAAAGCGAACCGGAGCTGTTCGGTCTGTTCTCCCGATCGCACGTCTTCCCGATCGGCCAATTCGCCGGCGGGATCGCCCACACCCTGCGCCGATGCGGGGCCGACATTCCCGACGCCGACCTGGCCAACATCGCCGACATTCTGCTGCGCGTCGCGCTCGGCATCATCGTCTTCCCCACCGACCGGCTCGACATCACCGATCACGCCGCGGTCCGCGGGTACGCCGCCCGCTATCTGGTCCCGATCATCGGGGACTTGTCATAGCCCTGCACTAGCCTGTAACCGTGGCGCCGGTTCCACGGCTCCGGTACGCCAGTTGCGGCGAGATCGACATCGCCTATCAGGTCTTCGGCGATGGTCCAATCGACCTGCTGGTGCTGCCGGGCCCCCTAATTCCGATCGACTGCGTCGACAGCGAGCCGTCGATGTACCGCTTCCACCGTCGGCTTGCGTCTTTCAGCCGAGTGATCCGGTTCGACCAGCGTGGAATCGGCTTGTCGTCGCGGGTTCCCTCGCTGGACATGATCGGGCCGGAATTCTGGGCGCAGGACGCGATTGCCGTGATGGACGCGGTCGGATGCGAGCGGGCGACGATCTTCGCCCCCGGTTTCACGTCGTTGGCCGGGCTCGTGCTGGCCGCGGAATTTCCCGAGCGGGTGAACGACCTGGTGATCTTCAACGGTGCGGCACGGACGCTTCGCGGGCCCGACTACCCGATCGGCAGCGACGAGAGTGCCGCCGAGGCCTATACGACGGTCGGAGTCGAACCGGATGCCGTTGAGCAGGGCTTCGACATGCTCGGCATCATCGCTCCCTCCGTCGCCAGCGACGACGCGTTCCGCGCGTGGTGGGACCACGCAGGCAACCGGGCCGCCTCACCCAGCATGGCCCGCGTCTTCATTACGAAGCTCAGGCAGTCCGACGTCCGTGACACCCTGCCCCGCGTCGCCGCTCCGACGCTGATCCTGCATCGCGACAATGCCGAGTTCAGCCCCGTCGAGCATGGTCGGTACCTCGCTGAGCACATCGCCGGATCGCGCCTCGTCGAGCTACCCGGCGAAGACGCCCTGTACTGGGTCGGCGACACCGCGCCGATGCTCGACGAGATCGAGGAGTTCATCACCGGCGTGCGCGGCGGCTCGGATGCCGAACGCCTGCTTACCACGATCGTGTTTACCGACATCGTCAGCTCGACCGAGCGCGCCGCCCTGCTCGGCGACGATCGGTGGCGCGATCTGCTCGACAACCACGACACCATCGTGCGCCACGAACTGCAGCGATTCTCCGGCCGCGAAGTCAACACGGCCGGAGACGGATTCGTCGCCACATTCAGCAGCCCCAGCGCGGCGATCACATGCGCGGACGCCATCGTCGACGCGGTGCGGGTGCTGGGGATTGAGGTGCGGGTCGGAATCCACGCGGGTGAAGTGGAGGTGCGCCCCGGCGCCTTCAAAGACGATATCGCCGGCATGGCTGTGCACATCGGCGCACGCGTCGCCGCCCTTGCCGGCCCCAGCGAAGTACTGGTCTCCTCGACGCTGCGCGACATCGTCACCGGGTCACGGCATCGGTTCACCGACCGCGGCGAGAGCGCACTCAAAGGCGTGCCGGGCCAGTGGCGGCTGTACGCCCTGGTGAGCGAGCACGCCGTCGTCAAGCGTTAACGAAGGCCACATTTTCGGCGGGTCGAGGCACCCGGCGGCCGCGCGTAGGCTGCCGTTGGGGGACTGTCAGCGTCGCGGGTCCCGGATTTCGGCGTACAGCTTGATATTTGATCGAAGGAGTACGCATGACCGACGTGCACGTCTCGCTTCCGCCCGCATTGCGCCGAGCGCTGGATCTGCTTGCCGATCCGCCGGCGGATCCCGACGCTAGCAAGGGCTACCTCGATCTTCTCGGCACCGAGTCGCAGGACGTCCCGAAGAACACCGGCCCGATCCAGGCGGCGTGGGCTTCACCCATCGGGTCGATGCTCTACGACAACGCCCAGGCCTTCTCGCGTCGGCTGATCGCCGCGTTGCAACACCCCGCCGAGTGGCTGGACATTCCGCCGGGCGGGACCGTGCTCGATGTCGGCTCCGGTCCTGGCACCGTCACCGCGTCGCTCGCGCACGCGGCGGGCAAGGACGGACTGGCCTTGGGCGTGGACATTTCCGAGGCGATGCTGGCCCGCGCCGTCCGCAACGAGGCCAGCCCGCACGTCGGCTTCATTCGGGCTGACGCACAACGGCTTCCGCTGCGCGACGACACAATCGACGCGGTGGTCTCGATGGCCGTCCTGCAGTTGGTTCCGGATCCGTCGGCCGCCCTGGCCGAGATGGCGCGGGTGCTGCGCCCCGGCGGGCGCCTGGCCATCATGGTCCCGACCGCGGGGCGTGCCGCGCGGCTTTGGCAGCTACTGCCGAACATCGGGGCGCATGTGTTCGGCGAAGACGAAATCGGCGACATCCTGGAAGACAACGGTTTGGTCAGCGTGCGGGTGAAAAACCTCGGCACGTTCCAGTGGGTGCGCGCCAAAAAGGGCTGAGGCTCAGTTCCGTAACTAATCGTGTTTGAAAGCCGGGTGACCGCGCGCCAGCAGCGGCAACAGCGATTCGGGTGGCGCGATCCGGAAAAAGGCCGACGCGATCCGGTTGACCCGACCAGGGACGACGACGGCCTTGCCGGCGGCCAGCCCGTCGATCCCGGCCTGTGCGACCTTGTCGACGGGAATCCACATGATCCGCGGCAGGGCGGCTTCGGCCTCCTCTTTGTCGAAGCCGGCTGCTTCGCCGAATCCGGTGTCCACCGGCCCCGGGCACAGTGCCGTCGCGGTAACCCCGGTGCCGCGCAGTTCACCACGCAGGCTGTGGGTGTAAGACAACACGAACGCCTTGGCCGCGCCGTAGGCGGCTTGGCCCGGCAGCGGACCGAAGCCGGCCACCGACGAGACGTTCAGCAGGGCGCCGCGGCGGCGGTCGACCATTCCGGGCAGAAACCTGCTGCAGAGATCGACCACGGCGGCCACATCGACCTCGACGAGGTTAACCTCCTGCTCGGGAACCGATTTCGCGACGAGCCCGAGTGTAGAGAACCCGGCGTTGTTGATCAGGATGTCCGGAGTCAGGCCGAGTGCGGCGACCCTGTCCGGCAGCGCTGCCCGCGCGGATCGATCGGACAGGTCGGCGGGCAGCGGGTGCGCGCTGGGCCCCAGGCGGTGAGCGAGCTCGTCGAGGCGGTCGGCGCTGCGGGCTACCAACACAACCCGATAGCCGCGCCGCGACAGTATCCCGGCGAACTGTTCGCCGATGCCCGATGATGCGCCGGTGACGATGGCGGCGCGGTCGTTTCCTGCTGGTGGGAGAGCCATGCAGTGACCGTAGCGCTCTACTCGGAGCGTTGTGCCAGCATGGCGAGCTTGTCCATCGACTCGCGCAGCATCTCGGGCGTCGTCGAACGTGCCTTCTCCAGCCGCTTCGGGTCGGTCAGCGCGGTGAAGTCGTAGGTGTGCGTGACGGTCGTCAGGGTGGCGTTGATCTCGCTGAGCTCCCAGCGCCACAGGTGACCGGGCGGCTGCTTTCCGGGTTCGGCTGGACGCCAAGCGATCTTGGTGCCCTCGATGAATTCCACGACGTGGTTCTCCCGCACGGCACCGTTGGTCAACGTCGTCTTGAACACGTCGCCGACGCCGCGGACGCGCTGCCCGGGAGCAGACGACGCGAGGTTGTTGTTGCCGTCCCAGCTGGGCTGGCTGGACGGCTCGGCGATCAGTCCGAAGATTCGCCCGGCACTGGCCGAGACTGCGCGGGTAGCACTGACAATGCCTTCGGGATCCGTATCAGCCATCCGCCAATCCAAACACGTCGAACACGCCAATGGGGGCCGGCCTGGTGCCGACCCCCAAAGCGGCGTGCGGAAGCTCAGTGCACGCCGACCAATTCGGTCCGGCCCGACAGCGCCGCCTTGGCCTGACGGGTGGACTCGTCGGCGAGCACCTCGACTTCTCCGTCCCGGATGCCGTCGACGATTTGGCGCGCGACGTCTCGCGGGTCGTTCTTCGGTACAGAGAACTCGGAAGTCATGTCCGTGTCGGTGTAGCTCAGATGGACCGAGGTGACCAGCGTGCCCTGCTTCTCGAGCTCGATGCGCAGCGAGTTGGTCAGCGACCAGAGGGCGGCCTTGGAGTCGCCGTAGCCACCGAAGCCGCCCACCCACGACAAGACGGAGCTGATGTCCACCAGCGCTCCACCGCCGTTTTCGGCGAGGATCGGGGCGAACGCCTGGGCCACCCGAAGCGCACCGAAGTAGTTGGTCTCGAACACCTCGCGGACCTCGTCGATGTCACTCGTGAGCAGCTTGGCCGCACCGAGGACGCCGGCGTTGTTGACCACGATGTCGGCGTCCGATGCCGTAACAGCCAGCGCAGCAACCGAATCCGCCTCGGTGACGTCGAGCGCGACGCTCACGACACGAGGGTCCGCGCTGGGCTTGGGCGTGCGCGCCGTGGCGTAGACCTTGGCCGCGCCCCTGCGCAGAAACTCGTCCACGATGGCCTTGCCGAGCCCGCGCTGTCCGCCGGTGACCACGACCGTCGAGCCTTTGATGTTGACCATGATCCAAACTCCTGGACTTAGGTGAAATAACTTTGTCTCTGTCAAGTTAGTTGCCGGCTGCGACATAGTCAAGTAATATTTGGGTATGTCTGAATGGTCTGCGTCACAGCGCTTCGAACTCGCGACGGCGCCCGGCGGTCTCGGGCTGGTCCACGATTTCCTGAACACGGTCCACGGGCCCGATCTCCTGACCGATGCCGCGCTCGCGCGGGAGTGGTTGACCGGTGCGGTGCAGACGTGGTCCGCGCTGCGCGGCGTCCCCGCCGACCCGCCGGCACTGACCGAGGCGGACCTGCCGAAGCTTCGCGCCCTGCGCGGCACCATCACGCAGCTGGTACGCGGGGAAGCGGCCACCGGGCCCGGGACGGCCGCGATTTCGGCGGCGATCGCGGTGTCCGACACCGGTGAGGTTCGGCTGGAACCCGCCGGCAGCGGCTGGCGCTGGCTGGCCTCGGCGCTGTGGGGTGAGATCTTGCTGAGCCAGCAGGCCGGCACCTGGCGACGGCTGAAGCAATGCCACAACGATCCGTGCGAATCGACTTTTTACGACCGCTCGAAGAACAACAGCGGCGTGTGGTGCAACGTGAAGACGTGCGGCAACGTCGCCAATCTGCGGGCCTCGCGGGCGCGCCGGCGCGAGCGTGAGCGCGCCGGCGAAAACAACGGGCTCAGCTGAACACCGGGAGTAGGTGCAACAGGACGTTCGCCGAGCTGATCCCAACCTCTTCGACGAAGAGATTGAAGCCGACGCCGGAGTCGACGCCTGCCAGGTCGGAGACCGCGCGGATCACCAGCCAAGGGACTCCGGTGAAAACAATCGTGTGGCAACGAAATCGGTCAGCCAGCAGCGTGGCCACCAGCCCGGTGTTGACCTTGCCCATACCGGCTGCCGCCAGCACCACCCGATGTCCGTCGAGTTCGCCGGTGTCGAAGGTGGTGTGTCCGATCTGTTCGCGGTCATCGCCCGACAGGACGCTGCGCAAGTAAGCCCACTCTTGCGGGATTGCACAAATGGCGCCGATCGTCACCGCGATCCGCTCGGGCGCAACTGGAACTCCCGTCGCCGGTCACTGACACCGCCGGCGATTGTATCGACCCGGTCAGGGATTCAGCAGCGCTCCGCGCCCGGGCGCATGACGCGCGAGTCAGCTCCCTGCTCGCGTGACCTGCTCCTGAGCACAGCGTGCAGCGCGTCGCAGGCGCGGGCTTTGATCGGGCCCACTACGTCGAGGTTGGTAGAGCCCTGGTTGATCAAGGTCTGCAGTGTTGCCACAGTCGGACCCCTCCTCCGTCGGCCTAGTCAGCCGACTTGTCAATTGGACCGCAGCTGTTTTACAAGTGTGCAGCAAGCGGGTAAACGCCGCGATAATGCGGTTTGTGGCTTAGCACACACTCGCGGTCGTCGCGGCGGGCTCGTCACACCTACGCGGCGCCGGAACCGTCGAAAATGGCGCTGTCACAATGGAAGTCCGCCAACATTGGCGGCAATCGCTTACCAGTCTGCCACATGTGCGCGGTCCCCGTCGCCGTGCGCATCCGATTCCCTGCCGACGGACTGTTAGGTTGCCTATATGTCTGACGAGATGCTCTGTACTGATTACCGACGCCTCGAATCGGTCTACGGGCCGCTGGCCCAATCAATCCGTCGGCTCGTCGACCTCAGCATCCGGACCGAAGCCGACCCCGCGACGGTGGCTGCGGCAAAGGCCAAAATCGATAGTGCCGCAGATGAATTGGGCGCCTCGGCGCGGCCGGGAACCTTCGGCGTGCAGCTCACGCCGGACGGCCAGACGATCGCGTGGGGCAATGCGGTGGTCGGTCTGCGTAACCCGCTCGCCCCACCGCTGGTGCTCCACCACGACGCGGACGGACTGGTGTGGTCGGAGTTCACTCTCGGCGCGGCATACGAGGGCCCGCCGGAGCACGTGCACGGCGGGGTGTCTGCCCTGATCCTCGACCACGTGCTGGGCGCGACCGCCCACCAGCCGGGCCAACCTGCCTACACCGGCACCCTCACGTTGCGCTACCGGCGCCGCACCGCACTCGGCCGCCCATTACGGGCGGAAGCGCACGTCGAGCGCACCGAAGGCGTCAAGACGTACTCCGTCGGCCATATCGCCGACGCGGACGCTGTCACCGTGGAGGCCGAGGGCGTATTCATCAGCCCCAAGCAGTGAACGTCATGGCGTCATGGCGGCCCGCTCCACGTCGAGCAGCTGCTCGCCGTGGCGTTCCTCGTCGTAGGCCTTGCGGCCGCCCCGCAGGCCGAACAGCCGCTTGGAGAGCAGCAGGTAGATCACCGCGAGGATGTTGATGCTGAAGGTGACCACGCGGGTCATCGTGATGCCCTTGGCCAGGTCATGGATCTCCAACGGTAAGAAGACCGTGGTGGCGATCACCGCGAAGTATTCGCCCCAGCGCTTGAGTAACCACAGACCGACGGCCTCGAGGACCTCGATCAGCGCATAGGCGGTCAGCATCAGCGTCAGCAGGGCCAACGTGGAAGGTTTGGCGGCCAGCGCCTTTTCCAGCTCGTGTACGACCGTCATCTGGTCGACCTTGAATCCGGCGGCCCGCAAAATCGGCAGGTCGCGATCGAGGGTGGCTTGAATGGATCCCCGCGCGCCGCGGAACGTCCACACCGCGTACGCCGCGAGCGCGATCACCACCGCCCGGAACAGGCGTTCGACCGCGAGCACACGAATGATGATGGCCTGCCGTAAAGCCTTGCCGCGCATAACCATCGGAGAATCTTCGGCGTGGCCGCGGCCGTGTGGCACCCCGACGGTGAATTCCCCGCAGCGCAGACACCGCCACACTTCGCCCAATCCGGTAGTGCCGCTGAGCCGGTCGGCAAGCGCCTGCTCATCGGGCGCGTAGGTGACATGGCCCGCGAGCGCGCAGGTGACCAACTCCCAGCGGTTGATGCCGCGATCTTTACGCATGGCCGATCATTCAACGCCGACAGCAAACGATGCAAGAGGGCGCGCGCACCATTATCGGGCGTGGTTTTAGAACCGCGGGCGGCTGCGCGGCCGCTGCGGTACCGAGCTCACCGTGCCCAGCAGAGCCGCGAACTCGGCGATGGGGCGCTCATCGATGTGTTCGACGGCAGCGACGATGTCGGCCCGCAGCGCCTCGTCGCAGAAGGGTTCGGCGAGCCAACCAAACTTGTCCACGACGCGCGCCCACGACATCGGCCGGGTCGGTGACCCCTCGTAATCGCTTTCCTCGCGCGTGAATTCCCGTCCGTCGTGGGTGAGGACATGCACCCGAGTCGCGGTCCGTTGCGGATAGTCCGCGGTCAGGTCGGCTGCCGCGATGACGTCGACCCGCGCCAGCAGCTCCTGGACATCGCTGCGCAGAACACGCTCGGTCTCGAGCTGTTCGGGACCCACCCCACCGTCGAGCAATGCGACCGCGCCGAGGTACTTGAGGTTGTAGTCCGCCTGTTCCTTGGTCTGCGGATGATCTTTGTTGCCGTAGGCTCCCCCGCCGGCGATGTCGTACGCGGTCTGAAAGATCTCGATCCTCACCCGTGCGACGTCGTCGCCGCGCAGACGGTTGTCGGACCGGATCGCCAGGAGCGCGTCGATGATGGCCTGCCCGTGGATCAGTGCGCAGTACTGCTTGAGATAGGTCTGTTCGACCGACGTGAGCCCGCGGTCGGCGGTGTTGAAATCGATTGGCTGATCAAAGAGTTGCACCAGTCCGTGCGGGCCTTCGAACAACGACTTGGGCCCGGTGATCCCACGGCCGGCCAAGATCGTCGTGTACACCGCGCGCATGCCGGTGATGGCCGGCGAGATGCCCTTCCACGTTGAAACCGGCTCGGTGTGAACCGCAGCCAGGGATACATTGTCGGCCGCGGCGGCGGCGATGGCGTTAGCGGTACGTTCGGCGTCCAGGCCGAGCAGTTTCGCCGATCCCGCGGCGACGGACATCGCCAGCTGCAGCGCGTGGTTGAGGCCGCGCGCCATCACGGGAACCTGTGCGCTGAACCGGCATTGGACCTCGTAGGCGACCGCGAGGGCAAGCAGGAAATCGGCTCCCGTGGCGTCGACGTGCTCGGCCACCGCCAGAACCGCTCCGAAGTTGTCAGCCGGGTGGCATAGGCCCCCCACGGTCAGATAGGTGTCGAGCAGATCGGGATAGCGCACCAGCACGGCATTGAAGAACGCCGCCTGATCCACCGAGGAGCGGCCACCGCCGACGAGCGTCGCCGAGGCGGCGCCGCTGAACTGGCCGGTGTGTTCCCGGATCGTCGCGATGAGCTCGCCGTCGAGTGAACCGACGGCGCAGGCGATGCTGTCGAGCACGTTGCGTTTGAGCAATGCCCGCGGACGTTCGCTCAGGTCGGACTGCTGCGCACCGACGACGAAGCCGGCAAGATCGTCCACAACATAGTTCTGCCCCACGAGTTCTCGCCCTTCCGCCGGCACCTGAAGAGCTTAGGCCCGACGACGATGCGCGCCACTGCGCTCCTCGAGGTCCACCACCGCCGGATGCTGCTGAGCTTCGCTGATTGCCGTGGTTTCTTCGGTGAGCTTGTCGCCGATGGCCTTTATCTGCCGGGCGCTGAGCGGAGACAGCGGATGCACGGCGACCATCAGGGCGACGTGGCCGCGATGGTCGAAAACCGGTGCGGCGATGGTCACCACGGGCTGCTTGCGGCGACCGGGATTGTCGTCGGACAGGAAGCCGATGGTGGTGAACTCGACCAGCAGCTGGTCCAGAATGTGGCGCACCGGAGTCGGCATCTCGTTGCTGTCCAATGTGCCGACCACCTGGACGGCCTGGGCCAGCGCCGGCGTTGTCCAGTCGACGTCGAACCCACGCTCGCGAGTGTGCGCCAAGACGTGTTCCAGCCGCTCGGTGCGATCGGCGCTGCTGCCGGCACCGCGACGAATCCACGCACGCTGTTCTTCGTCGGTGTCCCAGGCGGCGAACGCGACGCCGAACGGCGGCGTGTACGGGATGCGATCACCCGGTATGCCCGCGGGCTGGGTGGCGGGATCGCCCTCAAAAGCCGTGACTACCAACGAATCACCGAACCGCTCGACGACCGATCCGGCATAGCCGACCTCACGTGAAAGTCGCAGCGCCGCAGAACGCGCGGCGTGGGCCAGCGGCCGGGCGGTGTCCATCCGCGCGGCCACCACCGCCAGCGCCGGGCCCAGGGAGAAGGTCTTCGCGACGGGGTCCCGGCTCGCCCAGCCCCGGTCGCACAGTGTCTTCAGGATCGCGTGCACCGTCCCCTGCGTCAGGTCGAGCTCACGCACGATGTCGGAGAACCGCATCCGCGTATTTCCGGACCGCGCCAGCAGCTCGACAACGTCGAGCACCCGCGCGGTCGGCGCCGAGGTGGATCCGCGAATGGCTTGACTCCTTTGTGACCGGGTTCCTACAGTTATAGCGAACATTCGACAGATTAACTCGATTATTCGAGAAAATGAGGCAGACGCTTTGCGCGCTGTGGTTTTGAGAGACGGTCGGCTAGCGGTCCGCGAGACGGCAGACCCCGAGCCCGGGCCGGGTGAGTTGTTGCTGCGCACGCTCAGCACCGCGATCTGTGCCTCGGATGTGCATTTCATGGACCACCCGGAACTCGCGATCGACGATCCGACCGGACGCTCGTTGTATGACGCGGATCGCGACATCGTGCTCGGACACGAATTCGTCGGAGAGGTCATTGCGCACGGGCCCGGCTGCTCGGATCAGCTTGCCGTCGGCACGCGGGTGACGTCGATCCCGATACGCCTGGTCGACGGCGGCGCCGGCGGCGTGCGGATCATCGGCCAGCATCCCGAGGCGCAGGGGAGTTTCGGTGAGCTGCTGGTGATTTCGGAGGTGGCAGCCAAAGCCGTCCCCGGTGACGTCGCCAGCGACGCCGTCGCGTTGGTCGATGCCTTCGCAGTCGGCGAGTTCTACGTGAGATCGGCAGATGTCCAAGTGGGCGAGGTTGCCCTCGTCATCGGCGCGGGAGCGATCGGCCTCTCGGCCGTCGCCGCCTTGTCATCTCGCGGCATCGAGCCGGTCATCGTCGCGGACTTTCACGCCGACCGTCGCGCGCTCGCCCACGATCGCTTCGGCGCACACATTGCCGTCGATCCCGCTGAGAAATCGCCGTTCGACGCATTCCGAGAGGTTCGTGCCGAACGCGGATTGCCCGGCCCGGCAGTCGTATTCGAGTGCGTCGGCGCCCCCGGGCTGATCCAGAGTCTCGTCGAATCCGCCGAGATGTCCACTCGTATCTACTGCGCGGGCGGTTGGTACACCGGGGACACCCTGGACATCACCACCGCGACCCGCCAAGGCGTCACAATCCAATTCGGCGGCGGACCGCACCCCCAGGATTGGTACGGAACGCTCGATGCCATCGCGTCGGGGCAGCTGGATCCGCTGCCCAGCGTCGGGAAGGTCATCAACCTCGACGAGGTTCCCGACGCACTCGACCAGGCCCGTCGGTCCGACGGGCCGCCGCGCATCGTGGTCCATCCGAACGGAGACATCGCATGACCGAACGAGACGACCGTCAGGACATCTCCGATCTGCTGGTGCGTTACGCCACCGGTATCGATCGTCGCGACTGGCCGTTGTTCCGCACCGTGTTCACCGACGACTGCGAACTCGACTACGGCGAGATCGGAACCTGGCAGGGCGTGGACGCGGTCACCGAGTTCATGGACACGACGCACGCGATGGCGGGGCAGACCCTGCACCGCTTGACCAACCAGGCCATCACGCTCGATGGCGACAAAGCATCGGCCCGCACTTATATCGACGCGGTAATCATGTTCGGCGACAACCAATCCGGCGTCAACGCATGGGGTTTCTACGACGATGAGATCGTCCGGACCGCCGATGGCTGGCGCATTGCGCGACGCCGGTTCACCCAGGTTCGCATCACGACGTTCGGCCCGTAACGGAGCAGGAGTATTCAGGTGACATTCGCAACCAAATACGGACCGTGGGCACTCGTGGCGGGCGCCTCCGACGGCGTGGGTGCGGCATTCGCGGCGGGCCTGGCCGACCGCGGTGTCAACGTCGTGCTGTTGGCCCGACGCCAAGCGGTGCTCGACGACGTTGCGGCCCAGATCGAATCTCGAACGCCTGTCCAAACCCGCACTCTCGCGATCGATCTCGCCCAGCCGAACGCGGCCACCGCAGTCGCCGAAGCCACCGGCGACCTGGAGATCGGCTTCTTCGTGTACTGCGCGGGTGCGGATCCGAATTACGAACCCTTCCTTGCCAATCCGATCGAGGCCGCCGAGGCGATGGTGCAGCGCAACTGCATGGTGCCGATGCAACTGTGCCATCACTTCGCCCCGGCAATGGTCGAGCGCGGCAGCGGCGGCATCGTCATTTTCGGATCCGGCGCGGGATTGGCCGGGGGACCCAACATGGTCGCCTACGGCGCCACGAAGGCGTTCGACATGGTCTTCGCCGAAGCGCTCTGGGCGGAATTGCACGACAAAGGCGTCGACGTCCTGGGCCTCATTCTGGGCAAGACCAACACGCCCGCCTTACGAGAACTCGAATACAGCCGCGGCAATATCAGTTCGCCCGACGCGGTGCCCGAGGGTGCAGCCAAGGTTGACGACGTGATCGCGGAGGCGTTCGAGAACCTGACCAAAGGGCCGACGTGGATGGTCGGTGACGACATGCGCGCCGCCCTGCAATTGACGGCTTCACTGACCCGCAAGCAGATTGTCGAACTTTTCGCCCAGGCCGCGGCCGCGGCGATGGGGCCGGACCACTAACGGCTTAACCCGCCGCGCCGGCCGTCGGGGAACCGCAGCCCCCAGCAATGCGTCGTAGTGGATGTTGACCTTCCACGGTTGCTGCACAGGCGTGTCACCGAACACTCCCTCGAACCTATCCCAAACCCCACGGAGTCCCCGCAAGCCCGCTAGATCGGTTTGCCAAAATCTGAAGTTAGCTGGGCCTAACTTTTGAGATTGACCACTCTGGCCAGCAAATATAACGAGGCTAGCGGCGCTGGTCGGCGCGCTCACAACGTTGCTGGACAGGGGTAAAGAGGGTACCTTTGGCGAGCAGGTCAAGCCGCGACCGCGAGCCCAGTAGCCATTCATGATCGGCACCCACAGTGAAGGATGACGATGCTCGCCACTGACAGGCCCGCCGCCTCGATTCCGACGGCGTCCCGCTCGCCGCGGCGAACTCTCTCCCGCTCGGCGGTGACCACCGCGATATTCATCGCGCCCGCGGTCGTGGTCCGGGTCATGGGTCTGCATCCAGACCCGGTCGCAGCCCTATTGATCTTCGGTGCTGCCGTCGTGTCGGCCAGCTTCTTGCTGGCGTGGGCCGCGGAGGCCGCGCAGATCGACGTCTCCGGCGGCCTGGCGATCGCGGTGCTCGCCTTGGTCGCGGTGCTTCCCGAGTACGCCGTCGACCTCTACTACGCGTACGTGTCGGGCCATAACCCCGAATACACGCAGTACGCGGCGGCCAACATGACCGGATCCAACCGGCTGTTGATGGGCCTGGGGTGGCCGGTCGTGGTGTTGGTCAGCATGTTGGTGGCGCGCAGGGCCGGCACCGCCAAACCCAGCGGCTTGGCGCTGGAGCCCGCCAATCGCGTCGAACTCGGGTTCCTGCTGATCGCCGGAGTGGCCGCATTCGTGATACCTGCCAGCGGCGAGATCCACCTCGCGCTGGGGTTGGCGCTGCTGGCGTGGTTTGGTTTCTACCTGTACAAGGTCAGCCACGGCGACGTCGAAGAACCCGATCTGGTCGGTACCGCCGCCGCCCTGGGCGAGCTGTCGGACCGGAGCCGCCGCGTTGTCGTCGTCGGCCTGTTCGCGGTGTCCGGGGCAGTGATCCTGTTGTGCGCCAAACCGTTCGCCGACAATCTGGTCGCGGCCGGCACCGAGCTGGGCATCGACCGGTTCCTACTGGTGCAGTGGCTCGCCCCGCTGGCCTCTGAGGCGCCCGAGTTCATCATCGCGACCATCTTCGCCTCCCGCGGCAAGGGCACAGCGGCCATCGCCACGCTGATCTCGTCCAAGGTCAACCAGTGGACACTGCTGATCGGATCGCTCCCGCTGGCCCACCTGCTGGGCGGTGGCAGTTCCTCGCTGGTGCTCGACTCCCGCCAGATCGAGGAAGTCTTGCTCACGGCCTGCCAGACGCTGATGGGTGTCGCGGTGATCCTGGCGCTGCGCTTCCGCCGAGCTGCCGCCTGGACGCTGCTGGGATTGTTCATCATTCAGTTCCCGCTCACCTCAACCCCGGCACGGCTCGTCCTCTGCGGCGTCTACGCCGCGATAGCGATCGGCGCGCTGATCATCAACCGCCGTCATCTGGCCGCCACCCTGCGGGCGCCGTTCATCGGGACAGCCATCCGGCACGCCGGTCATCCTCACCATCCGTCCGAGGAGCCGGCACTCCCGGCGTAGCACGCGCCAACTACTCGCGGGGCTGCGTATACGGTCCAGGTATGAATCGAGTCTCGGTAATCACCGGCGGTGCGGGTGGCATGGGTCTGGCGACGGCCAAGATCGTCGGCCGCGACCACACCGTAGTCCTCTGCGATGTCAGGCAAGACCCGCTGACTGCCGCGGCCACCACCCTGGAAGACCTCGGGATCACCGCCACGGTCGTCCACGCCGACGTCACCGACCGCCGCGCGGTCACGGCGCTGTTCGATACCGCAACCAGCCTCGGGCCGCTCGCCTCGGTCATCCACACCGCGGGGGTGAGTCCGAGCATGGGCCCAGCCGACTACGTAATGCGGACCAACGCAATCGGCACCGTCAACGTCGACGAGGTGTTCTACACGACGGCAGGCGAGGGCTCGGTGATCGTCAACGTCGCATCGATGGCCGCCCACATGTTGCCCGCGGAAATGATTCCGACAGCGCAATTCCCACTGGCCCTTACCGATGGCGACGCATTCATGGACGCGATGATGACGGCCTGCGAAATCGCCCCGGAGGATGCGCGATCCGGAATCGCCTACGCCATGAGCAAGAGCTTCGTGAAGTGGTACAGCCAGTCGCAGGCCGAGCGATTCAACGCGCGGGGATTGCGCATCGTCTCGGTGTCTCCGGGGTCCATCGACACCGAGATGGGCCGGCTCGAGGAGCAGGCCGGCGCCGGCGCGATGGTGGCCAACGCCGCGGTGCCGCGGTGGGGCAAGCCGGAAGAGATGGCCGAGCTGCTCGCCTTCTGCGCCAGCGACAAGGCGGGCTACCTCACCGGCACCGACATCCTCAACGACGGTGGGGTCATCGCCTCGATGACCGAGCGGGCCCGGGTGGCCGCCGGCAGCTAGACCAGCGCGCCCACGACTCCGCTAACTATGCTGAGCAAATGCCGCAGCGGGTGTTGCGCGATCGCCTGATCGATCTCGAAGTTCCGGGCCAGGACGTGGCGCGCGGCCGGGCGCTGCGCAAGACCGCCCCGCGGCGTTCCCTCGCACAGTTGACTCCCGCGACGCGATCCGCCACGGAAATTCTCGTCGACCAAAACGCCGGGCGCCTAAGCGAACTCGTCCCGCTCCGGTTCGCCCGGATGCTTGCCGACCCGTTTTCTTTCTACCGAGGTTCCGCAGCCGTCATGGCTGCCGACCTCGCCGCGAGTCCGTCGAGCGGGATCGAGATCATGTGTTGCGGTGATGCGCACGTCTCGAATTTCGGCCTGTACGCCGCCCCGCATCGGTCGATTGTTTTCGACCTGAACGACTTCGACGAGGCTGCAGTCGCACCCGGCGAGTGGGACGTCAAGCGACTGATCACCAGCGCGATCATCGGCGGCCGCCATGTCGGGTACCCGGCCAAGGCCATCCGCCGATGCGTCGAACAGGCAGTCGTGGGATATCAAACCAGCCTGCAGGCAATGCTCGAGGAAATGGACGTCCTGGACCGTTACTACCTGCGGGTAGAACCCGAGCACTACACCGGGAAGATCTCCAAGGGCCTGCAGGCAGTGATTCAAGAGACGATATCCCGGGCGCGCACCCGGACATCGGCACGAGTATTCAAGCAAATCACTGAGATTGGGCCCGACGGGACGCCACGCCTGCGGGAAGCACCCCCCGTCCTGCAGCACGTGGACGAGGACGTCGAAGCCCCGTTGATGGAGTCGATCCAGGAGTATCTGACCGCGGTCCCGGCTGACATCGCCCTGCTGCTGTCGCACTTCCGAGTCACCGACCTCGCGTTACGGGTGGTGGGCGTCGGCAGCGTGGGCACCCGCTGTTACTTGGTCATCTTGGTTGGCCCCAACGACGCGCCGTTGATCCTGCAGATCAAGGAAGCCACCCGGTCGGTACTCGAAGAATATGGCGGTTGGGGCCAGCCCGACTCGCTGACCGCCGCAGTCGAGGCCAAAGGTCAGGGGGTGCGCGTCACCGACGGCCAGTTGATCCTGCAGGCAATGTCGGACGTGTTTCTCGGGACGACCCGCAAGGACGGCCGCGACTACTACGTTCGCCAATTCCACGACATGAAGGGCAGCATCGATATCGAAGGCATGTCGCCTGCCACGTTCGCCGAGTACGTCAGGGCGTGCGCGGTGCTGCTGGCCCGGGCGCACGCGCAGAGCGCGAATGCGTCCATCTTGCGCGGCTACGTCGGCACCAGCAGCGCCGTACACGACGCGGTCTCGGAGTGGTCGTATGCCTACGCCGACAAGTCACTTGACGACTTTCACCAATTGCGCGCGGCGGCCAAGACCGGCGGCATCGAGGTTGCCGACGATCCCGCCCGATGACGGCGTGGCGCGTTGTGCGCGCCGCCTACGCCGACCTGACTTCCGGTGAATTAATCCGCGGGGCAATCGATTTCGGAGTCGGCTCGCCGTCACCCCCGCCCGGAGGCGCCCCGGTGCGGTGCAACCAGTCTCGCGGTCGCAGCCGCCAGGTCCGGCGCGCATATTCCAGCTCGGTGTACGGCCATTGGGTGACGATGCGGCCCGTCGGCGAACGAAAATAGCTGTCACACTGGGTCCAGATGGTGCGCTCCAAGTCCGCGGAAAGCCCGTCGTTATACCGCTTTTCGGCCTCGGGACGTACATCGAGATAGCCGCCTCGACGCGCCAGCCTGGTCGCCGCGCTGGCTACCAGTCGCGCGCCGGCCTCCAGGATGTAGACGATCGAGTTGCCGCCTTGGTTGGTGTTGGGGCCGTACAACATGAAAAAGTTCGGGAATCCGCCGACAGCCACGCCCAAGTAGGCGCTCGGATCGTCGCCCCATTGCTCGTGCAGGCGCTGCCCGCCGCACCCGACCACATCGATACCCGACAGGTAACGCGACGTCTCGAATCCAGTGGCCAGCACGATCGCGTCTACGTCGACGACATCGCCCGCGGCGGTGACGACCGATGTCTCGGTGATCCGCTCGATGGGGTCGGTGACGAGCGCGACGTTGTCTTGCTGCAACGCGCGGTAGTAGTCGTCGCCGAGCAGCACCCGCTTACAACGGAACGGATAGTCCGGCGTCAGGGCTCGGCGAAGCCCCGGGTCGGCTACGGTGCGCTCCATAAACGACGTGGCAACCTGACTGCGGGCCGCGACCACCGGGTCGTCGGCGAAGGTCGCGGTGTTGTCGTGCTGGAACTTCCAGATCTGCCAGCGGGTGCGGAGCACCGCGAGCGGATTGCGCCGGAATTGCGCCAAATCCGTTGCACTGTAGGGGCGATCGTCTTTGGGAACCATCCATGGCGGTGTGCGCTGAAAAACCGTCACCTGTGCCGCGGCCTTCGCCAGTTCGGGAACAAGCTGTACTCCACTGGCGCCCGTGCCGATCACCGCAATCTTCTTGCCCGCCAGCGCGATGTCGTGATCCCACTGTGCGGTGTGCATGACGAAGCCACCGAAATCGCTCAAGCCCGCGATATCGGGAAGCTTCAACGACCCGAACAGGCCGACCGCGCACACCACCACGTCGACGGTCAGTGTGCTCGTGTGACCGCCGCGCTCGATCGTGCAGTCCCAGCTCCAGGTATCGGCATTCCATTCGACGGAGCGCACGCTGGTCTCGAGTTGCAGGTGACGGCGCAGGTCGAACTCGTCGGCCACCGACTCCACGTAGGCAAGAATCTCGGGCTGCCGAGCGTAGGTCCGGCTCCAGGATTTGTTGGGCGCGAACGAGAATGAGTACAGGTGACTTTGGATATCACACGCGGCGCCGGGGTAGGTGTTGCGCCGCCAGGTTCCGCCGACGCCGTCGTCGGCCTCGAGGATCACCAGGTCGTCGATGCCGGCCCGGCGCAGCGCGACCGCCGCGCCCAGCCCGCCGAATCCGGCGCCGATGATCGCTACCTTGGGTGAGCGTCGGCCGCGGGTGGCCGCCCGGATCCGGCCGAGCAGATACTTCACGGCCCGGCCTCGCCGCCGCGAATGTCGAGGCCCGCCATATCCCCTTGCGCCCGCCAGTCCTCCAAGATGTCGGCGTATTCGGTAGGCGTGCCGAAGAAGAAGCTGCCCTGTCGTGTCTTGGCGTCCGCCTTGCCCTCGCGGTTGTAGTAACCGGGAGTGCAGGTCTTAGCGCGCTCGGCGGTCGCGGTCGACCGGGTGACCACCATGTCGACCCAGCCGGCTTCGGCTGCCGGCGATGCCTCGACCTCGGTGGCGCCGTGCTCGAGGGCCCAGGCGATGATCCAGGCAGCGTGGCTGGCTTGCACATCAAGCAGGTACGGGAAGTTCACCGTCAACCCCGCTTGAGAGATGCTTTCGATGAAGCAGTTCGGGAAACCGTTGGCGCACAAGCCCTGGAAGGTGCGCACACCGCCGTTCCAGCGCTCGGTCAGGGTCACCCCGTCGCGTCCGATCAGCTCGAACCCGGTGCGACGGCTGTAGTCGGTGCCCACCTCGAAGCCCGTTGCGAAGATCAGGCAGTCGAGCTCGTAGGTCACTCCGTCGACGATGACGCCGGACTCGGTGATGCGCTCCACGCCACGACCGCGGGTGTCGACCAGGGTGACGTTGTCGCGATTGAAGGTTTGCAGATATTCGTCGTGAAAGCAGGGGCGTTTGCAGAAGTAGCCGTACCAGGGTTTGAGCGCCTCGGCGGTGGCGGGGTCGGCCACGATCTCGTCTACGCGGGCGCGGATCTCCGCCATTTTGGCGAAGTCCGCGAGCTCGATCTCGCGGCCGCGCTGCTCGGGGTCCACCGACCCGTTGCTGTCATGACGCATGACCGGTAGCTTGCGGGTGATGCTCGTCCAGGCATCGGCGACGAGATCCTCGGGCGCCTGCCCGCCGGCGGTCAGGATCTGAAAGTTCTGGATGCGCTGGCGCTGCCAGCCCGGCTGTAATGTGTTGACCCACTGGGGATCCGTGGCCGAATTGGCGCGCACGTCGACCGAAGATGGCGTGCGCTGGAAGACGTAGAGTTGCTGCGCGGCGGCACCCAGGTGCGGCACACACTGGACCGCTGTCGCGCCGGTGCCGATGACCCCGACCCGCAGACCGGACAGGTTCTCCAGCTTCTCGCCGGTGTAGCCGTAATCCCAGCGGCTGGTGTGGAAGGTATGACCGCGAAACGCTCCGAGGCCGGGAATCCCCGGCAGTTTGGGTTTGGCTTGATATCCGTTGGCCATCGAGACGAACTTGGCCCGCATCTCGTCGCCCCGGTTGGTGCGGATGACCCAGCGGGATTCCGCCGGTTCCCAACGGATTTCCTGCACATCGGTGCTCAGGCACGCGTCGCGGTACAGGTCGTACTGATGCGCGATGCGCCGGCAGTGCGCAAAGATCTCCGCGCCCTTGGCGTATTTCTCCGCCGGGATGTAGCCGAGTTCTTCCAGCAGCGGGATGTACACATAGGACTCGACGTCGCAGGCGATCCCCGGATACCGATTCCAGTACCAGGTGCCGCCCACGTCGGCGGCCCGGTCGATCAACCGCACACTTTTCACACCGAGCTCGCGCAGCCGAGCCCCCGTCAGTAGCCCGCCGAATCCGGCGCCCACGATCGCCACGTCGACCTCGTCGGTGCGCGGCTCGCGGGTGAATTCCTGGTCGGCCCAGGGATCTTCGGCGAAGCGGGCGAAGTCACCGGCGATTTCCACGTACTGGTCGATCCCGTCGGGGCGCAACCGCCGCGCGCGCTCTTCGGCATACTTGCGCCGCAGCGCATCGACATCGAACGCGCACCCAACAGTCTCGGTCAAGTCCCGACTCCGCTCTTCGTGAATCGACTCTATAATCAATCGCTTGATCGTATCAAGGAGATACCGGCTGCTGGTCGAACATGACGCCCCTGACCAGCACTTTCGCCGAACTCAGCGCGGCTTGGTAGTCCGCCGGGGGCAGCGTGGCTGCCACCTCGGTCAGGCCGTAGACGAGCGCGTAGATCGCCGCGACGACGGCCCGCGAATCCAGATGGTCGCCCAGCTCGCCACGCTGGCGGGCGTCCTCGACGACGCCCTCGATGATTTCGCGGAAGGCCTCGAACCCGGGATTCCTCGGTTTTCCGCGGGCTTTGCGCCGGTCCGGGGCCGCAATGGTTTCCGCCCGGATCGCAAACTCGAAGGCGGCCAGGTCCGGGTACTCACGCATCAGTTGGCCGGATTCGTCGAGCACCGCTTCAATTCGGTCGACGATGTCGCCGGGGCGTTGCGCCGCCTGTCGCAGCCGTGGCATGGCCGTGTCGGTTCTGGCCGCGATGGCCGCCTTGATCAGTTCGGACTTGTTCGGAAAGTAGTTGTACAGGCTGGCGCTGGTCATGTTGGCCATGCGGGCGATCTCACGGATCGTCGCCTTTGCGTAGCCGACCTCCGCCACACATTTCATCGTCGCGGCGATGATGCGGCGGCGGGTCTCTTCACCGCTAGCGCCGACGGGGCGGCCCAGCTGTGTCCTCGCGCGCATAGTTGCCCACCCTTCGACCGCGGGCGCAGTACATCGTCGAATATATTTGACCAACCAGGTAATCCCGGAGGTGAGCTGCCGTGAACCTCGCGTTGGGGGAATTCTCGCGCACAATCGACTTGGCCGGCGTATTCGTCAATGCCGTGCTGGGTGGCGTCGTGGCCCGCGAATTCCGCATGGACCCTGTGGGATTCGTTGCGCTCGCGATCCTGTCGGGACTCGGCGGCGGCCTGATCCGCGACACTCTGCTGCAGCACGGACCGCCGGTGGCATTGACGGACACGCTCTACGTGGTGGTTGCTGTGGCGGGAGCGGCGGTCGCGTTCTTGATACCGCTGCACGCCCGACTGTGGTCCCTGACCTATCCGGTCGTCGATGCGCTGGCGTTGGGCACCTGGGCGGTGGCCGGCGCGGAGAAAACATTGGCATCCGGATTGACTTGGCTCCCAGCGATTTTGCTCGGCACGATCAGCGCCGTCGGCGGCGGAGCGCTGCGTGACCTGGCGGTGAACCGCACACCGGCGATCTTCGGAGGCAATACTCTTTACGCAACGCCGGCGGTGGCGGCCAGCGGTACCGTGGTTCTGCTCTCCCGTTATGGTCTGGCGCTGCAGGGAGAACTGGCGGGAATTGCCGTCGGCTCATGTCTGTGCCTGCTGGCCAGATGGCGCGGCTGGCGGCTCGGCGAGAGCTTGACCACGGACTACTACGTGACGCGGCGCAAGCGGGCGTGGCGCATCCGGGTCGGCGCGCGGGTACGCCGCCGCGACGAACCGTGACTCAGCTGGGCCGCCCGGCGGGAGCGGATAGCGAGGAAACCCGCCGAAGGATCATCACCGCCGCGATGCGCTGCGTGGCCGAAGTCGGCTATTCGCAAGCGACCATCCGCGAGATCGCTCGAGCCGCCGACATGACCAGTGGCAGCCTGTACCACTACTTTCCGAACAAGGCAGAGCTGCTCAACGCGACCGGCGAGGAGATCGACGAGATCGTCGCACCGCGGCTGCGCGCGGCAGCGGCACAGCACGACGACGTCAACGACCGAGTCGACGCGGTGCTCGACGAATCGACTCGGCTGGTCCGCGACTATCCGTACCTGACCGGCTTCTTGCGGGCGCTGCGCGCCGCCAGCACGGCGAAATCCCCAGGATCCAAGGCGTTGCACGACGTCGTCTTCGAGATCGTCGACGATGCCCGGCAACGCGGGACGCTGTCCGCCGAAGCCGACACCCGGTCGAGCGTGGAAGCGATCTGTGCGCTGACCCGGGGCCTGTCGGAGCAGGCGGACAGCCTGCCGCCGGCGACCTACCACGCCGCGCTGAGTTCAGCCAAAAGCCTTGTCCGGGGAACGCTGTTCACGCAGCGCGTCACCAAGCGTCCATAATGCCACCCCGATCAGCACCAGGTCCTTGAGCAGGAACTGGCCCGGTAGTGCCGACAGCACGGGCAGACCGGCGGCGTGGGTCGAGACCACGCCGGGAGTGGTGAACAAAAAGCTCAGCGTCCCCATGAACAGCAGCACAGCCAACGCGCTTCCAATCGCCGACACGCCTGGCCATAGCGGGCGCAACGCAATGAGAAGTGCGGCAACGATTTCCATCGTGCCCAGCCCGCGGGCAACGGTGGTGACGCTGAATACGTCGTAGACCCAGCTCATCAGCGGGTTATGTTCGATCAGTACCCGGGATTCCATCTTCACGTACTTGCCGAACCCAATCCAGGCCAAGACGATGACCAGTCCGTAACGACTGATCAAGCGGCCCAATCGGATCAGGGATTCCGACAAGGTTTGACTTTCTCCGGCGGCGGTGCGGCTTGCAGTCATCAGGTGAAGTCCTTCGGCGAGCGGGGCTGATCCTCGTCAAGGAGCCACGATCTAGGCCGCGTTCGCGTTCACTGTCGCGCGGCGTAGCGATCGCGGAGTCTGGCCAGCGTCGACTCAATGCCCTTCGCATTGGCTTTCGCGAAACCCATCCGCTCGTAGTACTTCAGTTTCTTCTTCAGCGCGCCCGCGTCGCGGTAGTCGAATGTCTCGGTGACCCTGGTCAGCGTGGGCGAGAGCGGCTCGAACTTCCAGCGCCAGCGGTGACCCAGCGGATGACGCCATTCGATCAATTCGTGCGGCTTCAGCTCGGTCACCGTGCTGGTAATGCGATATGGCAGGCCCAACATCTTCATGCTCGTCGAAAACTTCGAACCCACCACCAGTGCCTCGGGCACTTTGATGTTGCCCTGGACGGTGCCCGATCCGTCCAGTTCGGCATGACGTTGGGGATCGGCGGCCAGCTCGTAGAGCTCCGCGGCCGGCGCGGCCACGTCCACCGAACGGCTTACCTGATGGGGCCCCGCGTCGACAATGACGACAGTCATGACCTTCTCCTTCCGCCTACCCGGCAGCGTAGCCCCGCCTAGTCCTGCGGCTCCGGAATGTT
>NZ_JBVAXR010000021.1:0-92417 GCF_055419445.1 Mycobacterium sp. IDUB_19
GTCGGGCGCCACCATGCCGGGGCGCGCTGCGATGTCCACGTCGATGGCGATCTGCTGCGGTTTTTCATCGGCGACGAACTGGTCAAGACCGCCGCCAGAACCAGTCGCGGCGAGGTAAGAAACAAACGGGCTCTTCGCACCAGCGGACAGACCTAAGCGCTAACAAAGAGTGTCAAGGATCAACCGATACCAAAACGTCAACCATCAACCGACTCTGAACAGGGGCACCACCTGACCAGTACTTGTCGCCACCTCACTGCGCGTCACGAGTCGGTGACGCTCGGGCAATGAGCGATGCCGAACTGCTTTTGGGGATACAGTGAGGTCAGTGTGCCCGTAGCAGCGGTTATCGCATGCTCTGAAGGGCATAACCATGAATTTTGGTTTGCTGGAACCGTTGGCCAGGCTGGTGACGACAGCGGAGGCGATCGAGGGACTTCGAGACCTCTTCGCCGCCGAAGAGCCATTGGACGATATAGCCGCGCGGGTCGCGGCCACGGCAGCCGCCGCGATCCCGAATGCGGACGCCGTCAGCATCACCGTGCTGTCGCGTCTTGGTGCGCGTACTGCGGCGTCCACAGATGCGCGGGCGCTGGAACTCGATCGCCAGCAGTACGCATCAGGCCGGGGGCCGTGTCTGGAAGCCGCGTCGGAGCGCAGGCCGGTGCGCGCGGTAGTCGGCGCCGAACATGACCGGTGGCCCGAATTCGTTGAGGCCGCCCGGCGCGTCGGGATCCGCGCAAGTTTGTCGGTTCCGCTGCTGATGCTCGGCCTGAATGAGGAGAACGAGCTTGTCGGCTCGCTCAACATCTACAGCCACACCGCATCAGCATTCGATCCGTTCGACGCCGAACTCATGCGCCTGTACACCGTTGCCGCCGGTCAAGCGATCAGCAACGCCGGCCGCTGGCAGCACTCCCGAGAAACTGTCACCCACCTCGAGCAAGCACTCATCTCGCGTTCCGACATCGACATGGCCAAGGGAGCTCTGATCGCGGTGCACGGCTGCGAGCCAGACGAGGCGTTCGCCATACTGGTGCATGAATCCCAAAGGCGCAACATCAAAGTGCGCGACGTCGCCCTCGAATTGCTCGACCGATTGAAGGCGTCTTCGTAGGTACTGCATTCGTAATTCAGACCCCATCGGGCGGTGTGTCGAATGCTGCGATTGCATACCACCCGTCGCCGTCGCGTCCATCGCGCGCCAATTGCATGGGCGGATAGTTCACCACGTGCGACGCGTCCGGCTTGTGCTGCTCCCAGGACACCGATGCCCGCAGCGTGTAATGCCCGGGCGTCAGGCCCGCCAGGTCCATAGAAACCAGCTCGGTGATCGCTACCGGGACCGGTTTCATATCGGAGTTGTCGCCGGATTGCTCCTGCACCAGGCCTTTGAGTTTCACCGTTGACGGCAGGGTTCGAACCACCGCTCCTACAGAATCCTCCAGCCGGTAGCTGGGGACCCATTTCTCAATCGCGGCGGCGGAGCCCTGGTTGGTCCAAGCCAGCGACATCGAAGCCAGCTTGCCGTGTATCGATTTCGATCCCGGCGGCACTTCGACCGAATACCGATAGCCGGCGAACGCGTTGGCTTGTGCCCACAGCATGTACAAGTCGGGGTCCATCGAAACGGTTGAATCCACGTCCGGGAAGTTGTAGGACGACGTCATCGAGACGTGATACTTGATGATGTCGTGCAGGCCCTTTTCGTAATACGCTCGCAGATCGCTTCCCATCGGCAACTGGCACCACTCGGTGATCACTAGCGCCGAGGCCAGCCGAGCTTTCAGCTCGCTGACGAGCGGATCGTCGGCCTGCACGTAATGAGAGCCTCCCGACTCGGCCCACGCCGGCAACGGCGCCTGGACGCCGAGGCAATCCGCGCGGATGCCTACCGGCGCGGCCAATTTCGCCGTGACGCCGTCGGCGAGCAGTTCGCGCACAATCTCCGGGTTCAGCGCTGTCGTCACCAATTGCGTATGGGGAAAGGCATTTACGTTCGCCGCGACCAGCTGCCGAATAGCCCCAACGGTAATGCTCTGATCACGAAACTGGCTGTAATACCCCAGCTTTGCGACGCTTTCATCAGGTGCCGGACCCGGCGCGCCCAGCTTGTCACGCAAATACGCGACGTGGTTCTCGCTAAAATCCCCATAACCGGAGAACTCAAAAACACTCAACCGCTCGTCGCCGTCATAACGGTGGCCCAGAGCGGCAAGCAATTGCCCGAAAGCGTTCAGGTAACTGGGATCATTCCAATTCGGTACCACCTGCGTCACCCCGGGTGCATCGCTGTTCGGCGGTCCGGGATAGTTGGTGGCCGCTGAACGCATCCAGTCGGGAATCGCAATGTTGGTGCTGTTCGGAAAGACATTGTCGCAGCAGGAGTTGTAGGCGACCACACGAAGAGTCAACCGCACGTTTCGGCAAGCCAGTTTCGCCAGCGCGTCATCGATCACACTGAAGTCGAACTTGCGACCGTCAGGAGCGTCGGGGGGCAGCGCGCTCGGATCGGTGGGCTGCAGCTGTCGCCAAGACACACGCAAGCTGGCGTCATATGACGCGGGCCATGCGCCATAGCGTTGCTGCGCGGGATTGCACTGTGGGAAAAGTGGTTTCAAGAGATCTTCGTACTGGCCGCGCAGTGGATTAGGGATATCTTCAACGGCGCGGTTGGCCTCGTTGCCTGAAAGCGGTGCTCGCACATACGATTCGAGCGACGCCGTCGTAACGCCGGAAATGACAAAGGACGGACCAAGGATGCACGCGAACAGTCGATTCCGGAGCTGCGGCAGTTGTAGGGTATTCATTTGTCACACCCCCTCACTGCGAGGCATCCGTGACGTTGACCGCAAATCGAGTTCGAAACGCTGCCATCCTTGTGGACATCCGAGCACTTGGCGGAAGGGGGCGCAATGGACTTAAGTCCCACAAAGTCGCGACGTTCGGAGTGGATCGCACCGTGCGTCAGCCGCGAGTGGCGCGGATGACCGCCCGACTGGGATGACGCGCGTGGAATATCTGGCCGCGTGCCGGCTCCGCAGGGAAAATTGCCCGGCTCAATGCTTTCAGCGAGTCACGAGTCTCGTTGAGGCAGGTAGGAATCACCGACCACAAACCCCGCTAGCGCAGCGTACGCGGCATCAATTCCGGAGAGTGACACACCCGATTGCCCCCGGCGCGCTTGGCCTCATACATCGCGGCGTCGGCGGTGCTGATCAAATCGTCGATGACTTGCATGTCGGGTATCGCCGGAAGCTCTACCAGTGCGACGGCCGAAGTCCCGATGCTCGCGGTAATCGGGAAGGGAACATCGGCTAGCGCTTGGCGAAGGCCTTCGGTCATATTCGCGTGCTGCCGCGTGGTGGCGGTATCGACGACGACGAATTCCTCGCCGCCGATGCGAGCGATCACCGCCGCGGGCCGACAGTTCTGCTCGAGAGCCGAGCCGACGGCGACCAACGCCTGGTCACCGACGGCATGCCCGTGCGTGTCGTTGATCTGCTTGAAGTTATCGAGGTCGATCACCGCCATCACCAGATACGTGCCGGCCGGGCGGCCGTGCAGTGCCATCAGCTCGGACACTGCGTTGTAGAACGAACGCCGGTTGTGCAGGCCGGTAAGTGAATCGCGGTCAGTACTTCGAAGGTCGTTCCGCAACGTATGCATCAGGGACAGAATGCCAAACGGCACACCAACATTGAGCACGGCAACGGTAATCAGACCGGCGCTGATCAGGGCGCCGTCGCCGGTGTCCACGATGAATCGGTGCGCCAGGATCGCCGCGCAGGTCGCGGCCACCGCGAAGTTGGTGAGCACTAGACGAATCGAGTGGAAGTACGCGATGAAGCCACCGAGGACGGCGAAAACCGTGCATCCCATCAAACCGGTGTAGGGGTTGGACAAGCACAAGGACGCGACGCCAATGGCGGCCATTGCCGAAAACGCGAAGAGGATCGATTCTCGTCGCGTGGGCCAATGGATCAGCCACACCGTTGCGCCGACGAGCCCCAATGCTGATATCGCGAGCGATATCGCCCGCAAGGCCGGCTGGGTAGGCCCGGTAGGGCTGCCCAGCATGATCACCGGCAGCGCCGACTGTGCGGCGATAACAATGAAATTCGATCTTTGCCAAATGGTTTGCAGACCGCGGTTTTTCAAATATGCGCTGAGCAGGTCGTAGTGGTCGGATTGTTTCACCAACCACCTACCCGTCCGAGGCCGGTGGCGATTACCACCTGGCTAATTAAATACCACAAACATTCATGTCGCATATGTTCGGGTGCCACCAGCGGGAAAAGGGTGCTAGCAGAGTCAAACGCCGTCTTTCCCCGTCATGTATTTATCCCAACGGCTATCCGTTTGCCAGACCCGAAACCGTCGGACCTGGCGACAGCTCGAGTGATACGGCGGTCGCAGACGGTGAGCGGCGGACTCCTACTACGGTCGCAGATCAAGATCGAACCTGAGCACGATGCGCTCCGGCAACCAAAATTCGTAGCGTCGATTTATGACACGACACGAAGCGCGATCCGATGACTGACATCGGCGCTGTGTGGAGGCGCTCGGCGGCCGCCGAATGCGCATTGGTAAACGGCTGGCTATCGGGTCTCGTTCTCACCGCGGGTTCAGCCAAGGTCGGCGCCGGATCTCTTCCGTTGCCGCGCAACAATATTGGCCGCGTTATCGCGGATTGGTTTGTGAGCAGTGCCGAGGCGGTGCGCAGTGCGTTTTGGACCCAGGCACCGCGTCGCGAGCCCAAGCAGCACTACCACCACCCGCAGCGCGAGGCTTTCATCGAGGATGCGGCGATGTCTCGCGAGATGCACAGATTGTGACGACCGGCGTATTGCGCGCTGGTACAGCAGGTTTCGTGCTTAAAGACATCCGGCCGAGCACCGCATCATTGCCACGTCGTAACGGATGGGCCTACGGCAGCACCGTGTGCATCAGCATCACGTCGTAGGCAGACCACAGCGACAGGTTGAAGTACAGGTCCCGCCCCGACGACCAGGGATGGATCATCGGCGCGTAGATACCACCGGGCATCTGGAACGACGAGACGAGCGGCTGCTCCCCACTCCACGGCCCCTGCGGCGTCGGCGCGGTCCTCGCCACGACGTCGTTGCTGCCACCGTTGGTGTAGAGCACCAGATACTGCTTCAAGTAGCTGTTGTACTGGGCCGACATCTCGCCGACCGGGCCGGGCCAAAGTGGCGTCGCCGCGCCCGGGTTGGCCGGGACCCAGTGCCCGCCGTTGTCGCCGTTCCAGTATTGGTACTTGCTCAAATCCGGCAGCTGACCCGGGGGAACACGTGACAGGAACGCCGCACCACCACGTCCCGACGGCGTCCCGAAGTCGTAGATGTAGCCGTCGTTGCCTTTCATGAACGCACCCATTTGGAAGTTCTCATTGCCCGGGGTGAATCCGACGCCCGGCACGGTGTCCGCGCCGGCCGTACGGATGCTGCCGGGGAAGATCCCCCAGTTCTGGCCGTTGTCGTTGGACCTCGCGATGGCCGAATAGTTGGTCGACCATTCGCCGTCGTGTCCCCATTGCCGAATCGACATGTAGCTCATGTACTGCGTTCGGCCGAGCGACATGGCAGATGTCGGAATGATTCCCGTTTCATGGCTCGCCTTGTGAATGGTGTTGACGACCTGCTTGGAAAGGCCGTTTGTCCATACCGGGGAGCCGGAGAAGTCGTTGTTGGGCACACCGTCCGCGATGTGGATCCCCTGGGACAAATCATGGTCGTTACTGCGGAACAGCACGTTGTACCGCCATTGCTGGCCGCGGACCTTGCAATAGCCGAAGGTGTCACCGAAAGCCATCAGGGCCTGGCGGTTGGTGGGATCGCCGTTGTCCCAGATGATTCCGAGGTCGGTCCCGGAAATACCGAAACGTTGCAGCGTCTTGTTCGGGCCGTTCGGACCGGTCACCCAGTCGACCAACGACGTCGGCGCTCCCGCGATCTGGGCGGGAGGCGGCAGTGCCGCCTCGGGCGCCGGCTGCGGCGCCGGCTGCAGACCGGGGGCCGCATTCGGGCGCAATGGCGTGACATTCGGTGACTGGGGCAGCCCCGGCACGGGCGGGTTCGGCGCCGGCGGCGGCACCACACCCGCCTGCGGAACCATCGGAGCCGAGTACCGCTGGCCGGGAGCCGTCGGCTTGAGCAGCGAAGCGATCAGCGGACCCAACTTGGGCAGCGGCGCCTGGTCATTCGTGTGAGAAGGCCTTCGCCCGGTCGGCGGTTGGACGACCGGCTGAGGCGCGGGCATCGCCGGCTGTGCAGCAGGAGGTTCGACGTTGGCGTCGGGCGCACCACATGGCGTGGCGTTTGCTGATGGCGCGGGGCCTGCCGCCACGATGTAGGCGATGGCAGCCACCGGCACCAGCGCTAGCGACATGGTCCGAAGAATCCCCGACAAAGTCACACCTTTCCAGGAGCGAGACGCCACATTGACGTTCCCAGTTGGCGTATGTGACGATAGTGATCTAAGGGACTTATGTGACTAGCCGGCAGCTAATAGGTATCCATCCGTGACCGCGTCGCAACCCTGGATTCGAGCCATCCCCCCACAGATTTGCTAGCCGAGTTCGTCAGGCCCTCCCGAACGCCGGTAGAACCGTCACACCAGTCACCCGAAGGACCCGGGACGGGTTGTGCCCGCCGCACAGCGACAACTGTCAACGTCGTCACGCCCTTCTTCGCGTGTGCGTCCTGGGCGTTGAGTGTGCGCCCAGGGCGCCGACACGCCGGGTGGGGCCGCCGCACCCGCACACTCAACGCCGTGGCACGCGTGGAATCCCGCGCGCTGTCGCTCAGAGGCGGGCACAACGCCATACCCAAACCCGACGGCACACCACGGAACCCGCGACGCGGGTGGCCGCCAATGACAGTCTGCGTTGCCAGGTCAGGCCAGGTACGCTCCGATCCGCAGCACACCCGGACTCTCGGGTGGGCACTCCGCCAAGGAGGGCGAGCGGTGAGCATGGGTAACGGTTTGCAACCCAAACGATTCGGAACCGGTCGCGCTTACCTTCGGCGAGTGGTCGCCGCCTCCATGGCCGGCACCGTCGTCGAATGGTACGAATTCTTCCTCTACGGCACCGCTGCCACGCTGGTGTTCGGCAAAGTCTTCTTCGCCAAGGGGGGCAACGACCTCGACGCCATTTTCGCCGCCTTCGTGACCTACGCCGTCGGCTTCGCCGCCCGACCACTGGGCGGCATCGTCTTCGGTCAACTCGGGGATCGACACGGACGCAAGAAGTTGTTGCAACTGAGCCTGCTACTGGTCGGTGTCTCCACCTTCTTGATGGGTTGCCTGCCGACGTTCGCTCAGATCGGTTACTGGGCTCCGGCGCTGCTGGTGATGTTGCGGTTCGTCCAGGGCTTTGCCGTCGGCGGCGAATGGGGCGGCGCCGTTCTGCTTGTCGCCGAGCACAGCCCGAATGCCAGCCGCGGTTTCTGGGCGAGTTGGCCGCAGGCCGGCGTGCCGGGCGGGAACATGCTGGCCACCGCGGTGCTACTGGTGCTCACCTCGACTCTGTCGGATGCGGAGTTCCTCAGCTGGGGCTGGCGAGTGGCCTTCTGGTTGTCCGCGATCGTCGTTCTGATCGGCTACTACATCCGCACCAAGGTCACCGACGCCCCGATCTTCCTCGAAACACAGCGGCAAGCAGAGCATTCCGAAACAACTCGCGCCAGCGTCCTCGAGGTGTTAAAGCGTTACCCGCGAGGCGTTTTCACCGCGATGGGACTGCGCGTGGGCGAAAATATCATGTACTACCTGGTGGTCACCTTCTCCATCACCTATCTCAAGGTGCAGGTCCACGCCAACACCAAGGCGATCTTGTGGTGGCTATTGGTCGCGCATGCCGTGCACTTCGCGGTCATTCCGCTATTCGGGCAACTGAGTGACCGATTCGGTAGGCGCCCAGTCTATTTCGCGGGCGCTGTCGCTGCCGGCACCTGGGGATTCTTCGCCTTCCCGATGATGAACAGCGGCAGCAACGCGATCGTCATGTCCGCGGTCGTGATCGGTTTGGTGTTCCACGGCGTGATGTACGCGGTTCAGCCCTCGGCCATGGCCGAGATGTTCCCGACCCGGATGCGATATTCGGGGGTGTCGCTGGGCTATCAGGTCACGTCCATACTGGCCGGGTCACTGGCGCCGATCATCGCCGTGAAACTGCTCGAGATCTACAAATCGTCGGTGCCCATCGCCTGGTATTTGGCGGCCGCCGCGGCGGTGAGCGCCCTGGCCGCCGTGGCCGCCCGCGAGACGAAAGGCATCGATCTCGCCGACGTCGACCTTGCCGACTCCCGGCGTGCGGCCGGACCGTCGCACCCGGTTCCCCGGCCTCCGGATGAACCCGAACCGACCGAGCTCATCGGCGGCGCCGTCTAGTCGCAATGCGCCGCTGAGCAGGGAAGTCGTCGTTGGCACAGGTCAGAGCGGTGTCAGCGAATCTCGGGGCAAGTTGCCTTGCCATGTTTGCCTGCGCCCGGGGATGGTAATGCCCCAACAGGGTGGGGGCGTCGGCCGGCCAACGCGCCCATCTAGGTCCCGTCGGTTCAGCCCGAGAGCCGACGGGTCCGCTATTTTCGGGGGCATCCAGGAGTACCGTGCGCTGGTATGGATGGCTCGGCAAATGTATGGATTCTCGGCGGCTACCAGAGCGACTTCGCCCGCAACCTCACCAAGGAGAACCGCGACTTCGCGGCATTGACCGCCGAGGTCGTCGACGCCACACTCGCCGCTGCCAAGGTGGACGCCGCCGACATCGGAGTGGTCCACGTCGGGAATGCCTTCGGCGAGATGTTCGCCAGTCAGGGCCACCTTGGCGCCATGCCGGCGACGGTGTGCGACGGGCTCTGGGACACCCCGGCCTCCCGGCATGAGGCCGCGTGCGCGTCCGGCAGCATCGCCGCGCTGTCGGCGATCGCCGATCTGCGCTCGGACGCCTACGACACCGCGCTGGTGGTCGGCATCGAGCTGGAGAAGCCCGTGCCCGGCGACATCGCCGCCGTGTATCTGGGCGCCGCCGCCTGGACCGGACACGAGGGAGCCGGCGCACGGTACCTGTGGCCGTCGATGTTCGCCCAAGTCGCCGACGAGTACGACCGGCGCTACGGCTTGGACGACACCCATCTGCGAGCGATCGCACATCTCAACTTCACCAACGCACGCCGCAACCCCAACGCCCAGACCCGCGACTGGACCGTCCCCGACCCGATCACCGACGACGACGCGACCAACCCGATCACCGAAGGCCGGCTACGGCGATTCGACTGCAGCCAAATGACCGACGGCGGTGCGGGATTGGTCCTGGTGAACGACGGCTATCTCCGCGACCATCCCGATGCCCGCCCGATCGGCCGCATCGACGGCTGGGGGCATCGCACCGTAGGGCTGGGTCTGCAGCAGAAGCTGGACCGGTCCGCCGACGACCCCTACGTACTCCCACACGTGCGGTCCGCGGTGCTCGACGCGCTGCACCGCGCGCAGGTGACCCTCGACGGCATCGACGGGTTCGAGGTGCACGACTGCTTCACCCCCAGCGAGTACCTGGCGATCGACCACATCGGGCTGACCGGCCCGGGCGAATCGTGGAAGGCCATCGAAAACGGGGAGATCGAAATCGGCGGACGACTCCCGATCAACCCCAGCGGCGGGCTGATCGGCGGCGGACACCCGGTCGGCGCGTCCGGTGTGCGGATGCTCCTTGACGCGGCCAAACAAGTCAGCGGTGCCGCCGGCGACTATCAAGTCGAGGGTGCAAACACCTTCGGAACGTTGAACTTCGGCGGCAGCACCGCCACAACGGTCAGCTTCGTCGTCAGCACAACCAAAGGCGCGTGACATGGATGTCGAGATCGTCGGCAAGTTCCTGTCGACCCTGCCCGAAGACGACGACCACCCCTACCGCACCGGCCCGTGGCGGCCACAGACCACCGAATGGGACGCCAACGACCTCGTCGCGGTGGAAGGGGAAATCCCCAACGACCTCGACGGCATCTACCTGCGCAACACCGAGAACCCGCTGCATCCGGCGTTGAAGACCTATCACCCGTTCGACGGCGACGGCATGGTGCACGTTGTCGGCTTCCGCGACGGAAAAGCCTTCTACCGCAACAGATTTATCCGCACCGATGGCTTATTGGCCGAGAACGATGCCGGCGCGCCGCTGTGGCCGGGTCTGGCCGAACCGGTTCAGTTGGCCCAGCGCGAGCAAGGCTGGGGCGCGCGTACAAAGATGAAGGACGCCTCGAGCACTGACGTCATCGTGCACCGCGGCATCGCGCTGACCAGCTTCTACCAGTGCGGGGATCTGTACCGGATCGACCCGTACTCGGCCAACACGCTCGGCAAGGAAAGCTGGAACGGACACTTTCCTTTTCCCTGGGGCGTGTCCGCGCATCCGAAGGTCGACAACAAAACCGGGGAGCTGCTGTTCTTCAACTACAGCAAGCAGGACCCGTACATGCGCTACGGCGTCGTCGACGAAGGCAATGAGCTCGCCCACTACGTCGACATCCCGCTGCCGGGTCCGCGTCTCCCCCACGACATGGCGTTCACCGAAAACTACGCCATCCTCAACGATTTCCCGTTGTTCTGGGACCCGCGGCTGCTCGAACACGATGTGCACCTGCCGCGCTTCTACCCGGACATCCCGTCGCGTTTCGCGGTGATACCGCGCCGCGGCTCGACCGCGGACATCCGATGGTTCGAGGCGGACCCGACGTTCGTGCTGCACTTCACCAACGCCTACGAGGACGGCGACGAGATCGTGCTGGACGGCTTCTTCGAAGGCGATCCTCAGCCGCTCGACACCGGAGGAAACAAGTGGGAGAAGCTATTTCGCTTCCTCGCACTCGATCGCCTGCAAGCCCGGCTGCACCGGTGGCGCTTCAATCTGGTCACCGGCGCGGTGAAAGAGGAGCAGCTGTCGGACTCCATCACCGAGTTCGGGACCATCAACGCCGACTACGCGGGCGGCAGCTACCGCTACACCTACGCCGCCACCGGGAAGCCGGGCTGGTTCCTGTTCGACGGATTGGTCAAACACGATCTGCTCACCGGAGGCCAGGAAGGCATCTCGTTCGGCGACGGCGTCTACGGCAGTGAGACCGCGATGGCACCGCGCGTTGGTGCCGCCGGTGAAGACGACGGCTACCTGGTCACCCTCACCACCGACATGAACGCCGATGCGTCCTATTGCGTGGTGTTCGACGCCGCCCGGATCGCCGACGGGCCGGTGTGCAAACTGCAACTGCCGGAACGTATTTCCAGTGGCACCCATTCGACTTGGGCGCCCGGATCCCAGTTGCGACGCTGGGACAGTGCCGAGTCTGCGGCCGCCGCCGTGGGGCTCTGAACTCCGCGGCCCTGCGACACGTCACCACAAGATGGCACACAACAACCATCAGCCCCGTCGGACAACGCACTGGCCAATCCAGTTGGCGCCGATCGGCGCCATTCGCTTCGCCCGCCGGTCGTCGAACTTTGAAGAGACCGTGCGGTTTTACCGCGAGCTGGTCGGGCTGCCACTGTTCGAGACATTCGAGGCCAGCTATGGCAGCAGCGGCGCGATTTTCGGTCTGCCCAGCTGGAACCTGACGATGGAGATCGTTGAGGCCGCCGACGGCGACGTCGCGGTCGACCAGCACGAGCAACTGTGCCTGTACTTCCCGGACCAGCAGTCGCAGCAGGCCGCGATCGCGCGCCTGCAGCAGGAGGGACTCGAAGCGGTCCAGCAGCACCCGTACTGGGAGGCGACGGGCGCGGTCACCTATCGCGACCCCGACGGCCGCGAGGTCGTGTTCGCGCCCTTTGTGTTCGGCGTCAACGAGCCCGGCGATAGTTCCGTCTCAGGCAAACACGAGTTCCCATCTGTCTGAGGTCTCACCGGCTGGAGCGACCGGAGATGACGGCCGCGATCAGCGACACAACCGAACACACGACCGCTCCGATCGCGGCGACCCCGCCGAGATAGAGTCCGTACTCCGCGGACACCGGCGGGTTGACGTTGAGTTTGTAGTACCACGCCACGAGCGCCACGATGAGCAACGAAATGATCAGCGCGGCAATCGAAGCAAGCCTCACGGACAGGCCCCGGCCCACCATCGCCCCGGCCACCAACAGAGCCGAGGACAACAGCACGATGAGCTGGCCCGCGCCGAACCCGGGCGGAAGCTGCAGGCTGCCGTGCTTGCCCCCGATCGCGCTGGCCCAGCCGCCGCCACCGACCGACGTCGTCAGCCACGGCAACCAGGCACTTACCGAGACGACCAGGGCAAACAACGCCACCAGCCATCCGGGGCGCAGACGGCGGGTCATGGGTGCGACCTTAGTAGGGCGCCGAACCGGCCGCCGCTCGCCACGCGCAGCTTCTGCTGGGACGGCGGGAAGTGTTAGCCGATGACCGGCTACGCGGCGGGTGAGACGGTCACGCCTGTAGCGACGACAGGTTGAAGTTGACGCCCATCGGATCGGTCGCCGCGGCCAGCCGGCCATACGGTGTGTCCTCGGCTCCCCGCAGCACGGCTCCGCCGTTCTCGGTGATCACCCGCAGCGTTTTGTCGACATCCTCGGCGCCGAAGAAAGTGGTCCAATGCGACGGCACGCCGTCGGGCAGAAGTGCCGCACCGTCCATCACGCCGAGCAATTGCTGTTCACCGAACCATGCTGTGGTGTAACGGAATTCGTCGGTGTCACTGATGCTCTCGGTCCGCCAGCCCAGAACAGCGCGATAGAAGTCCAGCGCGGCGCGGTAATCGCGGCTGGTCAGCTGATGCCAGACCGGTGAGCCGGCCTCGCCGATCACCTCGAAACCGCGGTGCTCCAGCGGCTGCCATAAGCCGAAGAACGCTCCAGACGGGTCGGTGGCGACGCCCATATACCCCTTGGCGGGTACTTCCATGGGTTCCACACACACCACGCCCCCGGCGGCGGTCGCCGCGGCCACCGTCGCGTGGACATCGGCGGTGTGGAAGTACGTCGCCCAATTATCGGGAGACTGAAACTCCGGCTGGTTGGCCATCATGCCGGCCACGCGGTGGCCGTCCTTGGCGGCGTTGATGTATCCGCCGTACTCGGGTCCGGCGGACTCGAACGTCCAGCCGAAGACCGTGCCGTAGAAGTTCTGGGCGCGGTCGACGTCCGACGTCGTCAAATCGATCCAGCAGGGAGCGCCCAATGGGGCGCCGTCACGGATGGGCACGATGTTCTCCTGTCAGTGTCCTTGCCCCGCACGGGGCTCACACACATCGACTGCCGCCAATCCGAAAACTCATCGCCGGGTGGCGGGTTTGAGGGCGAGGATCTGATCCACGCCCATCCGGCCTTCCTCAAACGCCAGCATCCCGCCCACCAGATACAACCGCCAGACACGGGCGACCTCGTCGCCCAGCAGCGCCACGAATTCGTCGAACCGCTGTTCCAGCGTCGCGATCCAACACTCGGCGGTGCGGGCGTAGTGCTCGCGCATCGCCTCGACGGATGTGACCTCGAAGTCCGCGTCCTGCAGGTAGCGCAACGTCTGCCAAAGCGGCCGCATATGCATGTCGGGAGCGATGTAGGCCTCGATGAACGCTCCCCCGCCCGGTGCCGCGCCGGCCCGTCGCGACATCTGCTGTAGCAACAGGCCGCCGCCGGGTTTGAGCGCGCGGCCAAGGATCCGCACGTAGGCCGGATACCACTGCTCACCGACGTGTTCGCCCATCTCGATGGAGCCGACGGCATCGAAGACGCCCGCCGACTCGGGGTCGTTGCCGAAGTCGCGGTAATCCTGCAGCCGAACCTCGACGCGGTTCGTCAGCCCGCGCTCGGCCGCGCGGGCCTCGATGAACTCGCGCTGCTGGGCGGAGAGCGTGATACCGGTGGCGTGCACGCCGTAGTGCTGCACCGCGTACAAGATCAGCGATCCCCAGCCGCACCCCACATCCAGCAGCCGCATGCCCGGCTCGAGTCTGAGCTTGCGACAGATCAGATCCAGCTTCGCGGTCTGCGCGTCGTGCAGCGATTGGCCTTCATCGGTGAAATACGCCGACGAGTAAGCCATGTGGTCGTCGAGCAGCAGCCGGTAGAAATCGTTGGACAGGTCATAGTGATGGGCGATCACCGCCCGATCGCGCCGGCGGCTGTGCAGCCGGCCGGATAGCCGCGCCTCGCTGGCCGGGATTCGCGGCGGCGGTCCTACGGCCCCGAGCCGCACCGCGCGCGTCGCCGCCACCATCGCGCCCCGCGCCGAGATCGAGGCGACCGGATGCGAACGGGCCAGCCGCCAGGCCCGGCGCAGGCCGTCAGCCAGGTCGCCCTCGACATCGACATCACCGGTCACGTAGGCGCGCGCCAGGCCGAGTTCACCTGGGCGCCAAAGTAATCGACGCAATGCACGTCGGGAACGGACTATCAGAACCGGGCCCTCTGGGTCGTTTAAGGGGCCGGCCTCGCTTCCGTCCCAGGCGCGCAGCCGAACCGGCAGTTCGAGACCGACGGTGGTTGCGAGCAGATCCGCCAGACGGTCAGCGGCCGACGCCACGATCTCCGTTGCGGCCGGGATCAGGAGCAGTGAACACGGTGACGAATCTTTCCAGGGATTCGTTGATGTCGCTTCTCAACGCTGCGGCGACGATCATGCCGATCGGCCCGAACAGCGCCGGGCCACCGAGGTGCACGTCAAAGCTGACGACCGAGCCGTCGTCTTTCGACTTGACCTTGGCCAGCAGCTTGACCTTGACGCCGCCGACGCCCTCTCCGTTGAGCGTCATGCCTTCCGGCGGCTTGTAGTGCACGATCGTCCATTTGATCCGATTGAGCATGCCCTTGACCTCGACGATCGATTCGATGACCGTGCCCTTTTGCAGGTCGTCGGGCAGCTTGCTGCGCCACACCCGGTGGATGCTCAGCCAGTCCTTGAAGCGGGACAGGTCGGAGGCGTGCTTCCAGGCCTCCTGCGGCGACAGCGGTACGTCGATGGATCCGGATAGTTTCGCCATGCGCTAGTTCTGCTGGTCGCCGGGGCCGACAGCCTTCTTGGCCTCTTCGGCCACCTTGTGGACGGTGTCGGAGTACTTGCCCTGCGTCTTGTCGTCGACGAACTCGCCCGCCTTGTCGATCGCCGTCTCCACCTTGTCGGCGTTCTGCGCCAACAGGTCCTTCGCCTTGTCCAGGAATCCCATGCGCTGTCCCTTCCCCGCGATCCCCGGGGCCGCCGGGGCATCCTGACTTTGCTGGTAGACCCTACTTGTCGGGGTCCGGATCACGCTCATCGCCCTAGTCGGCCTGCGGCCTCATCGGGCCGCCACAACCGCGGCTCGATCCCGAGCATCCCGGCCCGGATCCACCATGTCGCCTCGATCGCCGCGGCACCCAGCACCCCGATCCCCAGCGCGGTCGACGTGACCACCAGATTCGACGGGTCGAGCAGAAACTTCTGCTGCGCCAGCGGGATGCTGAAGATCGCGACATAGGCCAGGCCGCAGGCGGCCACCAGCGCGACCCGCCACCACTGGTAGGGACGCGCCACCACCGCGAGCACCCACAGCGCGGTCACCAGCAGCGTGATCAGCGCGGCGGTCGACGCTTGGTCCTGTTCGGCGAAGGTGGCATGACGGCCCCGGTAGGCCACCAGGTAGGAGACGAAAGTCGCGGTGCCGACGATCAATCCGGACGGCAGCGCCGAGGTCAGCACGCGCCGGACGAAGCCGGGGCAGGCACGCTCGTTGTTGGGCGCCAGCGACAGGATGAACGACGGGATGCCGATGGTGAACCACGCGGCGATGGTGACGTGGATCGGCTGGAACGGGTACAGCAGCGGATCCGCCCGCAGGGTTTTGGACAGCAGGCATTCGATACCCACGAACAGGGCGAGCAGCACCGAGTACACCGTCTTCGTCAGAAACAGGTTGGCGACCCGCTCGACGTTGCCGATCACCCGCCGACCCTCACCGACGACGTAGGGAAGCGTGGCAAATTTGTTGTCCAGCAACACGATTTGCGCCACGGCTCGCGATGCGGGGCTACCGGCGCCCATCGCCACGCCGATATCGGCGTCTTTGAGGGCCAGCACATCGTTGACGCCGTCGCCGGTCATCGCCACGGTGTGCCCGTGCGCCTGCAACGCGTGCACGATGGCCCGCTTCTGATCGGGCCGCACCCGACCAAAGGTGGTGTAGGTGTCCAGCGTGTCGGCCAATTCGCTTGGTTCCGTTGGTAATCGGCGTGCGTCCATCACCTCGCCGTGCAGCCCGAGCTTGGCCGCGACGGCACCGACCGACACCGCGTTGTCGCCCGAGATCACCTTCACCGAAACATCCTGGGCGGCAAAGTACTCCACTGTTTCGCGGGCGTCCGGCCGAACTTTCTGCTCCAGCACCACCAGCGCGACCGGCGTGACCTGGCCCGGTGCGCTGGGGTCATCCACCGCGACGTCGGCGGCGCCGCACAGCAGTACCCGCAACCCCCGCGCTCCGATCTGTTCGGCCTGCGCGGCGGCTGCCGAAGCCGGGTCCAGCAACACATCGGGCGCACCGATGACCCAGTTGCCGTGGTCGGAGTACGACACCCCGCTCCATTTGGTGGCCGACTTGAAAGGCGCTGTCGCCGTGGCGATCCAGCCGGGCGGCTGGTCAAAGCTTTCGGCGATCGCCTGCATGCTGGCGTTTGGACGCGCGTCGGCGCGGGCCAGCGCTGCCAGCGCATCCACGATGGCCACGGACTGTTGACCGGCGAGCTCGACGACATCGGAGACCCGCATACCGCTTTCGGTAAGGGTGCCCGTCTTGTCGGCGCACACCACGTCGACGCGGGCCAATCCCTCGATGGCGGGCAGCTCCTGCACCAGGCAACGACGCTGACCGAGCCTGACCACCCCGACCGCGAACGCCACCGACGTCAGCAGGACCAAGCCTTCGGGCACCATCGGCACCAGCGCGCCCACCGTCCGCAGCACGGACTGCCGCCACCCCGCGTGCGTGGTGAAGAACTGCGTGTAGATCGTCAGCAACCCGGCCGGTACCAACAGGTAGGTGATGAACTGCAGAATTCGGTTGATGCCATTGCGCAGTTCGGATTTCACCAATGTGAACTTGCTGGCGTCTTCGGCCAGCTTGGCGGCGTAGGACGCCGGGCCGACCTTCGTGGCCCTATAGGCGCCGGTGCCGGCGACGACGAAACTCCCCGACATGACCACGTCACCGGCGTCCTTTCCGATCGGGTCGGCCTCACCGGTCAGCAGCGATTCGTCGACCTCCAGGTTCTCCTCCTCGAGAACCTCGCCGTCGACGACAATCTGATCGCCCGGCCCCAGCTCGATGATGTCGTCGAGCACCACCTCGCTGGGCGGCAGTGCGTGAGTCCCGGATTGCCTGCGCACCAGCGGTTTCGCCTGCCCGACGATCGCCAGCTTGTCCAGCGTCTGCTTGGCCCGAATCTCCTGGACCATCCCGATGACGCTGTTGGCGATGATGAGCAGGCCGAACAGCCCGTTGATGATCGAACCCGTCGCCAGCACGATCACCAGCAGCACGCCGAGGATCGCGTTGATCCGGGTGAAGACGTTGGCGCGAACGATGTCCGCGGTGCTGCGGGCGGCGCGTGCCGGAACCGCGTTGCTGTTACCCTCGGCCACCCGCTGCGCCACCTCGGCGTCGGTTAGCCCGCCGTTCATCGGGAGAACGTTCCCAGCTTGTCGGTGTCGTAATACTCCAGATTCAGCGTGGGGCCGGCAAAGGTCGCTTTGGAAATCGTTCCAGGGGGCGCATTTTCGTCGGTTATCGAGAAGGTGAAGGTATCGCCATCCCAGTGCGAAAGGGCGAACGTCTGATTCTTCGGACCCAATGCCAGCTGCAGTTGCCCGCTATTTTGGGTGACGACCGCCGGACCCCAATAGTCGCTGGCGTAGACGCCGAGGTAGTCGGTGAGCGGTCGAGCCGGCGCGGGATTGGCCGGAGGCTGCTTGCCGACCAGCGAGCCCTCCGGGTTGTTCATCCAACCGAGCGCATGGTTGTACAGACTCACCCAGTTCTCCCGAATTTGGCCGTACTGAACGAGATCCATGAATTGCGCGGTCAGCGCTTCCGGAATGCCATACGGTGCCCCGTTGGTCAACGCGATGATGCCGACGTCCTCCGACGGCATCACGACGAAGTTGGTCGCCGCGCCCGACGAGAAGCCGCCGGAGTGGCTGTATTCGGTGCGCCCAGACGAGCTCACCGTGGCGTTGAATCCGTGACCGTAGGTGCCGGCCCGGGCTTTCGGTGATGCTGCGGGCATGGAGATGACCTGGGGCGTGATCGCGGATAGCAGGGCTTCGGGCGAGGTGATCTGCTGCCCGTTATAGGTTCCGTTGCCCATTACCATCGTCAGCCAGCGCGCCATGTCGTTGATCGAAGAACTCACCCCGCCTGCGGGCGTCTGCGCGTCGGGATCGCGCTGGAAGCGTGGCTCCCACTTGTCGCCGACCTTGACGTGCAGCACCGCATGGTTGGGCCTGGCCAAGTAATCGGCGTACTTCGAACTCGTCGACGCCATACCCAGCGGGCGATACAGCACCTCGTCGGACAGGTCCTGCCAGGATTTGCCGGCGGCGGCAGCCACGGCCTCGGCAGCCGCGGTCAAGCCAAAGTTGGTGTAGGCGTAGCTGCTTCGAAAAGGAGCCAGCGGTAGATCCTTGAGCCGCTCCAGCACTTGCCGACGGTCATAGCCGAGATCCTCCAGTTTGTCGCCGGCGTGATCGGGCAGCCCGGACCGGTGCGAGTACAGGTCGGCGACGGTCACATGTGCGGTGACGTAAGGATCCGACAGTGCAAACCACGGCAGCTTGGCCACCACTGGCGTATCCCAGGTGACGACGTTGTCGGTCACCTCATGTGCCACCACGGTCGCACCCACCGATTTCGATACCGAGGCCAGCTGGAAGACGGTGTCAGCGTCGACCTTGTTGTCCTGTCCGGTGCCTTTGCTGGCATCCTTGACGCCGAAACCTTTGGCGTACACGGTTTTTCCGCCACGAACGACTGCCACGGACATGCCCGGAACACCGGTGGTGTGCATCAGGTCGTTGACCAGGCCGTCAACCTTTGAAATGGCATCGTCGATGCGGCCCGGCGGAATGTCCAGACCCGACACTTCGTTGGGAGGCGCGTCAGACAACGCGGACGGCGGACTCGAGACGGGTTGCCCCGATCCGCATCCGACCAACGCGAGCAACACCGCAACGACAGCGGCAAGCGCCGCGCGTTTCGTCATGCTCGCAGACTTTAGCCCCGAACGCGGCTGGGGAGGTTCTCGGCAGCCATGTCGATCAAGCCCACGCAACGGCGAGCATACGATGGACCGACATGGGCCAGTATGAATCGGACATCCTCGCCCCAGGTCTCGACATCGTCTTCTGCGGCATGAACCCGGCAACGACTGCTGCCGCCGACGGCCATAACTTCTCGAACCGCAGCAACCGTTTTTGGTCCGTATTGCATCTAGCCGGATTCACCGACACGCGGTTGCGGCCCGAAGAGGAGCGCCGAATACTCGACTACGGTTGCGGAATCACCGCGGTCGTCAGTCGACCGACTCGACGGGCCAGCGATGTCTCGGCGGAAGAGTTCCGGCGCGCCCGACCCGAGTTCGAGGCGAAGATCCGACGCTACGCGCCGCGAGCCGTCGGCTTCCTGGGAAAACGTGCCCTGGCGGCGATGACCGGCGGATCGAAAATCGCCTGGGGTCGATATGCCCCCGGGTTTGCCGACACCACGGCATGGGTGCTGCCCAATCCAAGCGGACTCAACAGAGGATTCACACTGGACGATCTCGCCGGCGCTTACTCCGAACTACGTTGTGCGCTGACCGAATCCGGTCCTACAACCGCCACCACGGGTTGAATCGCAATGGCCCGGAAGGGTCGATGCGTTGACCGGGCGCGGGAACCGTCACCGTCACTTCGGCGGCATCCGCCGCCGCGAGCATTCGTTCGACCGGCTCGGCCCATGGGTGCGGCGCCAGCCGGAAGGTGCCCCAATGGATCGGCACCAGCAGCCCCGACCCGGTGGCGGTGAGATCCAGGTGAGCTTGGACCGCCTCCTCTGGGTTCATGTGAATGTCGGGCCAGCCCGGGTTGTAGGCGCCGATGGGCAACAGGGTCAGGTCGAACGGTCCGTGCTCTGAGCCGATCTGCCCGAAGCTGTTCGTGTACCCCGTGTCGCCGCCGAAGTAGGCGCGATGGCTGGGACCGACGATTCCCCACGATGCCCACAGCGTGGTGTTGCGGTCCAGGAAGCGCCCCGAAAAATGCCGTGCCGGCAGGCAGATCAGGGTCAGTTGGTCGACGTGGCCGGTTTCATTCCAGTCGAGTTCGACGATTCGATGCCCGGGGATGCCCCATGTGCGCAGGTGAGCACCCACGCCGAGCGGCACGAAGAACGGCGCTCGCTGCGTGCGGGCCAGCGCGACGACGGTGTCGATGTCCAGATGGTCGTAGTGGTCGTGGCTGATCACCACGGCGTCGACGGCAGGCAGCGCTTCGAGCTCCACCGGGGGCGGATGCAGGCGCTCCGGGCCGATCACGTCAGACGGCGAACAGCGATGACTCCACACCGGATCGGTGAGCACCCGGTAACCGTCGATCTCCAGCAGAGCCGTGGAGTGGCCGAGCCAGCTGACCGCCAATCGGCCGGGCTCGGCGTCGAAGGTCCCCGGCGCACCCAGCGGGATCGATGCCGGCGGCCGGCTCCGGCCGCGTCCGCCCATGAACTCCCATGCGATCAGCGCGAGTTGCTCGCGGTCCAGGTTGGCATTCGAGGCGGGGTCGAGGTTTAGGAATACGCCGTCTTGAAAATTGGGCGAGTGCTGCGTCACCGCCCGGATCGACGACGGGTCGGCGCCGAGCGCAGCCGGCGCCCCGTGCAGCGCGCGCAACATCCACCCGCCGGCGGCGAGCGTGACTGTGCCGGCGGCCAGGCGCAGCGCGGCGGGCACCATTACCGTCAGGCCCCCTGGAACCTCGGTGGCCGCTTCTCTACCCGGGCGACTTGCGCTTCGACAACGTCCTGGCTGCCCCAGGCCTTGTCGAAAAGTTCCTTGTGCACTGGCCAGGCCTCCTCGATAGAACCGTCGTCGTTGAGTACCCGCTTCGCGTGCTGGATCGCCAGCGGCGCCAGCCCGGCGATTTCCGCACCCCAGGCCTGGGCGTCTTGAAGCGTCCCGATCCGGTTGGCCATTCCGGTCTGCAGCGCCGTCTCGGCGGTCAACTTCTCCGCGGCCAGCAGCATCGCCCGGGCCCGGCCGTGTCCGACCAGCGACGCCAGCCGTCGAATGCTCCAGTTATCAAGGGCAAGACCATATTTGGAAGTCGGAAACTGGAAGAACGCATCCGGGGCGACGACCCGCAGATCGCACTGCATGGCCAGCTGCAGGCCCGCACCGATGGCCGGACCGTTGATGGCGCCGATCACCGGGATAGGCACCGCATCCAGGGCCTTGTGCAGTTCGATCAGCCGATCCGGGTAGTCGGCGGCGAACGCGTCACCGCTCAGGTCCGCACCGGCGCAGAACACTGTGCCCTGGCCGGTCAGCACGATCGCGCGGGTGGACCCGTCACCGGCCTTCAGCACGGCCTCGCGCAGCTCCTCGACCAGCTGCGAGTTCAGGGCGTTGCGGCGCTCGGGACGCTGCAACTCGATGGTCATAACGGCTTCGACCTGCGTGATACCGATCATGGGCGCCAGCCTATATAGCCTCGACGCGTGAGTCGCATCACGACCGACCAACTGCAGAATGCGGTGCTGGACGAAGGCTCCTTCGTCAGCTGGGACAGCGAACCGCTGGCGATACCGATTAGCGAGGCCTACGCGCGAGAGCTCGCCGACGCCCGGGCCGCCACCGGCCTGGATGAAGCGGTGCTCACCGGCGAAGGGCGAATATCCGGACGCCGGGTGGCGGTCGTGGTGTGCGAGTTCAGCTTCCTCGGTGGCTCGATCGGGGTGGCGGCGGCCGAACGCATCACCGCCGCCGTGCAGCGCGCCACGGCCGAGCGACTCCCGCTGCTGGCCTCGCCGAGCTCCGGCGGCACCCGCATGCAAGAGGGCACCGTCGCGTTTCTGCAGATGGTGAAGATCGCGGCGGCCGTCAGACTGCACAAGGGGGCGCACCTGCCCTACCTCGTCTACCTGCGGAACCCCACCACCGGCGGGGTTTTCGCGTCGTGGGGCTCGCTCGGTCACATCACCGTCGCCGAGCCCGGCGCGCTGATCGGGTTCCTCGGACCGCGGGTGTACGAGCAGCTCTACGGCGAACCGTTCCCGCCCGGGATCCAGACCGCGGAAAACCTGCAGCGGCATGGGGTTATCGACGGCGTCGTCGCCCTTGACGAACTGCGCCGGACGGTGGATCGCGCGCTGACGGTCATCGCCGACCCGCCCGAGCCGCTGCCCGCCCCGCAGCCCGCCGAGTCGATACCCGATGTGCCGGCCTGGGATTCGGTGGTCGCATCGCGACGGCCGGACCGGCCGGGTGTCGGCCATCTGCTGCGACACGGCGCCACCGACCGGGTGCTGTTGTCCGGTACCGGCAGCGGGGAGGCCGCGACCACCCTGTTGGCGCTGGCTCGATTCGCCGGCCAGCCCGCAGTGGTCCTCGGCCAGCAGCGCCTCACCGGCGGGCTCGTGGGGCCCGCCTCGTTGCGGGAAGCCCGTCGCGGCATGGCGCTGGCCGCTGAACTGCGGCTACCTCTGGTGTTGGTGATCGACACCGCAGGCCCCGCGCTGTCGGCCGAGGCAGAGCAGGGCGGGTTGGCCGGCCAGATCGCCCAATGCGTGGCCGAGCTGGTGACGCTGGACACCCCGACGGTGTCGGTGCTGCTGGGCCAGGGCAGCGGCGGGCCGGCGCTGGCGATGGTGCCCGCCGACCGGGTGCTGGCCGCGCTGCACGGCTGGCTGGCGCCGCTGCCCCCTGAGGGCGCCAGCGCGATCGTCTTCCGCGACACCGAGCATGCTCCCGAACTTGCTGCGGCCCAAGGTATTCGGTCGGCCGACCTGCTGCGCTCCGGGATCGTCGACGCCATCGTGCCCGAGCATCCCGACGCCGCCGACGAGCCGATCGAGTTCTCCCAGCGGCTGTCGGGCGCCATTGCCGCGGAGGTACACGCACTGCGCGACATCCCGGGCCCCGAGCGCATCACCGAGCGGCTGCACCGCTACCGCGGCATCGGGTTACCTTGAGACACTTGGCCCGTCAGCCCTCGGGTAGCCCGAGATAGCGCTGGATCGTCGGGCCCAGCCAATCGACGACTTCGTCGCGAGACATCTCGACGATAGGCGGAAGCCGTAAAACGAAGCGGCACAATGCCATTCCTAGAATTTGGGTGGCAACCAGCCCAGCCCGGGCACCGGATTCCTCGTCGGATACCAAAGATGCGGCCAGCGGCTGTATTTGGGCCTGAAAGATCTCCTGCATCCGTTGCGCGGCTTCGCCGTTGGTGGCGCTGGACCGCAGCAGAATCACCAACGCGTCGTCCTCCCAGCGCTCGAGAAAGTGCCGGACCAGCGACCGTCCCACCTGCGCGCGGTCCATCGTCGCGAAATCCGGGAACCGCAGGTCGAACTCCGCCGCGGCCGCGAACAGCTTGTCCTTGCTGCCGTAGTACCGCATCACCATCGCCGGATCCACTTCGGCATCGGCGGCGATCCCCCGGATCGTGGTCGCGTGGAAGCCGGCCGTCCCGAATCGCTCCCGGGCCGCGGCCAGGATCACCGCCTTGGTCTGCTCCGAGGATCGCCTCATGTCAACAACTGTAGGCCAACAGGTGTTGACATTGGGAACGCCGCGCGCCAGTATGGTGTTATGCCAACAAGCGTTGACTAGTTCCCCAGAAGCTTCTGCGAGAGGAGCCGAAACCATGAAAGACACCGATGTCCTGGTCGTAGGCGCCGGACCGACCGGCCTCACGCTTGCCGCGTCGCTGGTCGCCCGCGGCATCCGGACGGTAGTGACCGACAAGCTGACCCAGGGCACGAACACCTCCCGCGCCGCCGCGGTCAACGCCCGCACGCTCGAGGTGCTCGAAGACCTCGACGTGGCACGGCGAATGGTCAAAGCCGGGCTGATCGCGCCGCGCTTCACCATCCGGCATGGCCCGCGCGTTTTGATTCCGATCGACTTCAGCGAGCTGCCGACCGAACATCCGTACACACTGATGCTCTCGCAGGCCGACACGGAGCGGCTGCTGCTGGAGCGGCTGCACGAACTCGGCGGTGAGGTGATCCGGCCCAAGGTCTTGCGCAGCGTCACCCAAGATGCCGACGGGGCGACGGCCACTTTCGAGGATGGCGAAAGCATTCGGGCCGGCTACATCGTCGGGGCCGACGGAATGCACAGCACGGTTCGAGATCAAGTCGGAATCGGGTTTTCCGGGGGCGAATTCACCGAATCCTTTGCGCTTGCCGACGTCCGGGTCTCCGGGCAGGCACCTCGTGATGAGGTCATCCTGTTCTACGCCAACGAGGGACTGAATGTGCTGGCTCCGCTGCCGGACAACATCTTTCGCATCGTCGCGCCGACTGCTGCGGCCCCCCAGGAGCCGTCGCAAGAGTTCGTTCAGTCACTGTTGGACACCCGGGGCTTCGGACCGGGTCGGACGGTGGTCACCGAGCTACTGTGGGGAACTCGGTTCCGCATCCACCATCGTGTTGCCGACAACTACCGGGCCGGCCGTTTGCTGCTCGCCGGCGATGCCGCCCACGTGCACAGCCCCGCCGGCGGCCAGGGAATGAATCTCGGTATCACCGACGGGATTTCACTGGCGGCCGCACTCGCGGAAGTGCTGCAAGGCGGATCTGATGCGGCGTTGGACCGCTACTGCACCGTTCAGCGGCGCAAGGCCGAGCAGGTACTACGACTGACCGGCCGGCTGACCCGGATCTCGACGCTGCCGCGCCCGTTACGCCCGATCCGTAACTCGGGAATGCGGCTCGCCGCGCAGGTTCCCGCAGTGCGACGGCAGCTGGCGCTGCAGTTGAGCGGCCTGCGGAACCGCTGAGCCCGGATGCGCCCAGTGACAACGAAATCGAAGGCCCGAAACATCAACGCGTGCCAAGACCCCGAATGTCTCGGTCTGCCACCTGGATTCGATCAGGGCATGGCGTTATCGGTAGCCAGTCGCGGCTGAGACTCGAAAGCGTAACCATTTAGCCACCTGGCCACTCCCCAACGACCCGCACGGGATAACAAACAGGCACAATGGGCGACATGGACACTGGTGCCACCGCCCCGCGCGTCTTGGTCGTTGATGACGACTCCGATGTGCTCGCCTCACTGGAACGCGGCCTGCGCCTGTCCGGATTCGAAGTGGCAACCGCGGTGGACGGGGCCGAGGCCCTGCGCAGCGCGACCGAGACTCGGCCGGACGCGATCGTGCTCGATATCAACATGCCCGTGCTGGACGGCGTCAGTGTCGTCACCGCACTACGCGCCATGGACAACGACGTCCCGGTTTGCGTGCTGAGCGCGCGCAGCTCAGTCGACGACCGGGTGGCGGGTCTCGAGGCCGGCGCCGATGACTACCTCGTCAAGCCGTTCGTGCTGGCCGAACTGGTCGCACGCGTCAAGGCGCTGCTGCGCCGCCGCGGCTCCACCGCCTCGTCCTCCTCGGAAACCATCACGGTGGGCCCGCTGGAAGTGGACATCCCCGGCCGGCGGGCCCGGGTCAACGGCGTCGACGTTGACCTGACCAAGCGTGAGTTCGACCTGCTCGCGGTGCTGGCCGAGCACAAGACCGCCGTGCTGTCCCGTGCCCAGCTCTTGGAGCTGGTCTGGGGATACGACTTCGCCGCCGACACGAACGTCGTCGATGTGTTCATCGGATACCTGCGCCGCAAGCTCGAGGCCAACGGCGGCCCCAGGTTGCTGCACACCGTCCGCGGAGTCGGGTTCGTCCTGCGAATGCAGTAACGATGCGGTAGTCAGCAACAGCAAATGAAATTCCTGTCGCGGATCTTGGCCCGAACGCCCTCGCTGCGGACCCGGGTGGTGCTCGCAACAGCCATCGGCGCCGCGATTCCGGTGCTCATCGTCGGTGCCGTCGTCTGGGTCGGGATCACCAACGACCGCAAGGAACGGCTGGACCGCCGCCTCGACGAGGCCGCGGGCTTCGCGATCCCGTTCCTGCCGCGCGGCCTGGACGAAATCCCACGCTCGCCCAACGACCGTGATGCGATCATGACGATCCGGCGCGGCAGCCTGGTCAAGTCGAATTCCGACGTCACATTGCCCAGGCTCGACGTCGACTATGCCGACACCTACGTCGACGGCGTGCGCTATCGGGTGCGCACGGTGGAGATTCCGGGACCAGCGCCGACCTCCCTGGCCGTCGGCGCGACGTACGACGCCACCCTCGCCGAGACCAACAACCTGCACCGTAGGGTGCTGCTGATCTGCGGGTTCGCCATCTTCGCGTCGACGGTGTTCGCGTGGCTGCTGGCCTCCTTCGCGGTACGCCCGTTCAAACAGCTTGCGCAGCAAACCCGATCGATCGACGCGGGCGACGAGGCGCCACGGGTCGAAGTGCACGGCGCGACCGAGGCCGTCGAGATCGCCGAGGCCATGCGCGGCATGCTGCAACGAATTTGGGACGAGCAGAACCGAACCAAGGAGGCACTCTCGTCGGCACGCGATTTCGCTGCCGTGTCCTCCCACGAACTGCGCACTCCACTGACCGCGATGCGAACCAACCTCGAGGTGCTGTCGACCCTCGATCTTCCGGATGACCAGCGCAAAGAGGTGATCAGCGACGTCATCCGCACCCAGTCCCGGATCGAGGCGACCCTGACCGCGCTGGAGCGGTTGGCGCAGGGCGAACTGTCCACCTCGGACGATCACGTGCCGGTCGACATCACCGACCTCCTGGACCGCGCCGCTCATGACGCGACCCGGGTCTACCCGGACCTCGACGTATCCCTGGTGCCGTCGCCCACCTGCATCATCATCGGTCTGCCGGCGGGGTTGCGCCTTGCGGTCGACAACGCGATTGCCAACGCCGTCAAACATGGCGGCGCCACTCGGGTCCAGTTGTCGGCCGTCAGTTCGCGCGCCGGAGTGGACATCGCGGTCGACGACAACGGCTGTGGGCTGCCCGAAGGCGAGCGGCAGCTGGTATTCGAACGGTTCTCCCGCGGGTCGACGGCTTCGCATTCGGGGTCTGGCCTGGGGCTGGCGCTGGTCGCCCAGCAGGCCCATTTGCACGGCGGGACAGCTTCATTGGAAGACAGCCCGCTGGGCGGCGCCCGGCTCCTGCTGCGCATCCCCGCCCCCAGTTAGCGCCCGACCCTCACGTCCGTGAATTGTTGAGCCACGGCGTGAAGCCGGACCGCAACGCGGACTGCTCGTCCTTAAACCACACCTGGGCAACCGTTGCGTCGTAGACGGCATTGTCCGGGGTGTAGTAAAGCCGGGTATCCGTACTCGCCTTGACCAACCATCCCGCCGGGCCGCGGCCGTCCGGGTTGGCCCGCGCGGAGCCGGGCCCATACGGCGCGGGCGGCGGCACCGGAATTTTCCTCGTCGGCGACTCCCCAACGCTTTTCGCGATCGGAATCGTTGTTGTCCGCGACTCGATATCCGTGGGGATCTTCGTCGTCGGCGGGTCGGTCGCCACCCTCGTCGTCGGCGGGTCGGGTATCACAGTGCCGTCGGCCGATACTTCCAGCGGCACTTGGCGTTTGACAGGGCGGGCCAAGAGCGCCAGCGTCAACACCAACCCCAGCGCGAACGACAAGCCGAACAGCCACCAGTGCACGTGGTTCATCGGCGCGCACCCATCAGCGCGGCGATCACCCAGGCAACTCCCGATCCCGCCACGAATGCCAGCAGGTACCACAACCACTGGATCACGAAGTCCATGCTGGATCCTCCTCAGCCGACCGCGATTTCGACGCGGGCGCCACCGGTGGAGCCGAGCCGTCAACCGCAAGTTGGTCGACGACAGTCAGATTCGACCAGGTGTGCGCGGCCTCCCGCTCGATCGTGTTCTTCTGATCTTGGGATGCGGCAGTTCCGGTCAGGGTGATCGTGTCGCCGTTGACCGTGAGATTGAAGTCGGTAATCGACGCGCTGTTCTTGAAAATCGATCCGGCGTTTGAGAAATCGAGCGCGTCGACATTCGGGTTGATCCGGATCTGATCGACGATGTTGACACCGGCGGGCAATGAGTTCTTCAGCACCTTCGTCAGTACGGATTTGGCCGAATCGTCGGGAAAGTCGCCGGTGAGGGTTATGTCGTTGCCGTCGCGGACAATTGAAAGCGGCGCCAGGGACAGCGGCGGCTTACCGGGCTTGCCCGATGCCGCGGCCGCCGCCGGCGCACCGGTAGTGCGGGACTGCCCGAACGCGCCATGGCCGATTACAGCTATCAACAGCGGAATAACTACCAAACCGAGCAGCCAGGGCAAGCCCAACGACCGCTGATAGGAGATCGGACCCCTCCGCGAGTCGGCCGCTTGGCCGAAACTCGCCCGTAGACCCACGACTGCCCCCTCCTGATGCGCTTGCCGGGACGATGTCCGTCCCGGGGGCGATATGCAGCCTACCGACTCGGCCCCGCGACACCGCTTGCGTCGGGCACACTAGAGCGATGGGCAGTAGACCGACCGACAGCGAAACCCTGGCGCACATTCGCAACCTGGTTGCCGAGGAGAAAGACCTGCGGGCACAGTTGCAGCACCGCGATATCAGCGAGTCCGAGGAACACGAACGGCTGCGCCGGGTCGAGGTCGAACTCGACCAGTGCTGGGACCTGCTGCGTCAGCGGCGGGCGCTGCGCGAAACCGGTGGTGACCCGCGCGAGGCCGCGGTGCGTCCCGGCGATCAGGTCGAGGGCTACCTGGGCTAACAATGCCCCTCGATGACGCGCCCGATTGTGACGTCGTCGTCGTCGGCGCGGGCCACAACGGCCTGGTGGCAGCGGGCTATCTGGCCCGGGCCGGCCTTCGGGTTCGGTTACTCGAGCGGCTGGGGCACATCGGTGGAGCCGCGGTTTCGGCGCAGGCCTTCGACGGAGTCGAGGTCCGGGTGTCGCGGTACTCATACCTGGTCAGCTTGCTGCCGTCCCGCATCGTCGAGGACTTGGGCGCCGACCTGCGGTTGGCCCGGCGGCAGTTCTCGTCGTACACGCCCCAACCGGCGACGGGTGGGCGCCGCGGGCTGCTGATCGGCACGCACGATGGGCACGATTCGTTCCGCGCGGTCGGCGCCGCCGACGATGAGCCCGGTTTCGCCGAGTTCTACCGGCGCTGCCGCCTGGTGAGCGACCGGCTCTGGCCGACCCTGCTGGAACCGCTGCGCACCCGCGAACAGGCGCGCCGCCACGTCCTGGACGCCGGCGATCCCGAGGCCGCCGCCACCTGGCAGGCGATCGTCGATGAACCGATCGGGCACGCGATCGCCGACGCGGTGCGCGACGACCTGGTTCGCGGCGTAATCGCCACCGACGCGCTGATCGGCACCTTCGCCCGTCTCGACGACCCGTTGCTGCGGCAGAACATCTGCTTCCTGTATCACGTGCTCGGCGGGGATTGGGACGTCCCGATCGGCGGGATGGGGTCGGTGACCGCGGCCCTGGCCGCCACCGCGGTCCGTCACGGCGCCGAAATAACCACTGGCGCAGAGGTTTACAGCGTGGAACCGGACGGCCAGGTACGCTACCGCCACGACGGCGAAGAGCACCGGGTTCACGCACGCTTCGTCCTGGCCGGCGTCACACCGGCGGTATTGGCCGAACTGCTCGGCGACCCGCCGGCACCGCTGGCCCCGGGCGCGCAAGTGAAGGTGAACATGGTGCTGCGGCGTCTGCCGCGGTTGCGCGACAACAGCGTTGCCCCCGAACAAGCGTTCGCCGGCACGTTCCATGTCAACGAGATGTGGAGCCAACTGGATTCGGCCTACACACAAGCCGCCGCCGGGAAGCTACCGGATCCGTTGCCGTGCGAGGCGTACTGCCATTCGCTGACCGATCCCAGCATCCTGTCCGCCGGGCTGCGCAACTCGGGCGCGCAGACCATGACGGTGTTCGGCTTGCACACCCCTCACTCGTTGCTTGAGGGCGACTCCCCCGTCTCCCGCGACCAGCTGACCGAGGCGGTGCTTGCATCGCTGAATTCCGTTCTGGCCGAACCGATTCAGGACGTGCTGATGAGCGACGCGCAGGGCCGGCCATGCATCGAGACGACGACCACGCTGGACTTGCAGCGCACCCTGGGGATGACGGCAGGCAACATCTTCCACGGCGCGCTGTCCTGGCCGTTCGCGGACGACGACGAGGCGCTCGACAGCCCGGCCCGTCAATGGGGCGTGGCCACTGCCCACGCACGAATCATGTTGTGCGGCTCGGGTGCTCGCCGCGGCGGTGCCGTGTCCGGCATCGGGGGCCACAACGCCGCGATGGCGGTGCTGGCCTCCGGCTAGGGCTGGCTACCGTCCGTCGATCGAGGCGTAGTCGCGTTCGGTGTAGCCGGTGTAGATCTGGCGCGGACGGCCGATCTTGCTGTCGCCCTCGTCGTGCATCTCACGCCAGTGCGCGATCCATCCGGGCAGCCGGCCCAGTGCGAACAACACCGTGAACATCCGGACCGGGAAGCCGAGCGCCCGGTAGATCAGCCCGGTGTAGAAGTCGACGTTCGGGTACAGCTTGCGCTCGATGAAGTAGTCGTCGGTCAGCGCGGCCTCTTCGAGCTGCTTGGCGATGTCCAGTAGCGGATCGCCGCCGAGCTTCGCCAGGATCTTGTCGGCCTGCTCCTTGACGATCCGGGCGCGCGGGTCGTAGTTCTTGTAGACCCGGTGCCCGAAGCCCATCAGCTTGACGCCCTCTTCGCGGTTCTTCACCTTGCGGACGAACTCGCTGACGTCATCGCCGCTTTCGCGGATCTGGTCGAGCATCTCGAGCACGGCCTGGTTGGCGCCGCCGTGCAGCGGCCCCCACAGCGCGTTGATGCCACCGGAGATCGAGGTGAACAGGTTGGCCTGCGACGAGCCCACCAGTCGAACCGTCGACGTCGAGCAGTTCTGCTCGTGGTCGGCGTGCAGGATGAGCAGCATGTCCAGCGCCCGCACCACCTCGGGGTCGGCGTGGTAGGGCTCGGCGGGTAGCCCGAACGTCATGCGGAGGAAGTTCTCCACCAGCGACAGCGAGTTGTCCGGGTAGAGGAACGGCTGGCCGACGGACTTCTTGTAGGCGTAGGCGGCGATCGTCGGCAGCTTCGCCAGCAACCGGATCGTCGAGAGCTCGACGTCTGCGTTGTCCATCGGGTCCAGCGAATCGGGGTAGTACGCGGACAGCGCGTTGACGGCGCTGGAGAGCACCGGCATCGGGTGCGCGTTGCGCGGAAAGCCGTCGAAGAATCGCTTCAGGTCCTCATGCAGCATCGTGTGCAGCTGGATCCGCTTGGTGAAGTCGGCCAGCTGGTCGGCGGTGGGCAGCTCGCCATAAATCAGCAAATAGGAGACCTCGATGAAGGTCGACTTCTCGGCGAGCTGATCGATCGGGTAACCGCGGTAGCGCAGGATTCCCGCGTCGCCATCGATGTAAGTGATCGAGCTCTTGCACGCGGAGGTATTGACGAAGCCGTTGTCGAACGTCGTGTAGCCGGTCTTCGACAAAAGGGGACCGAGAGCAATACCGTCAGCTCCTTCGGTGGCGTTGACGATCGTTAGGTCGATCTCACCGCCTGGGTACTTCAGAGTTGCGGTGTCGTCGGTGTCGGCCACGAGAACCCCTTTGCGCTCTGGCTGGTATGGCTGCCCCTGACTAGGTGCGTACAGCTGAAGGTAGTCGTTAACGCGACGACGCGCCTGCCCGGGGTCTCCTCTGCTGAGCTCGCGGCTTTCTTGCTGGTGAACCCCGCCTTATCCTGCGGTGTTAGGCCTCACAGCTACGCGCCGATTGTGATCAGGGCTGCAGACGCTCGACGCGACCGCCGGCGACCCGAATGCGGTTGTGCAGCCGGTTTTCCCGTCCCTGCCAGAATTCGACCACCTCGGGCGTGATCAGGTATCCGCCCCAAGCCGGCGGCACCGGGACGTGCTCGGAATCGGCGAAGCGGGCGGTCACCTCGGACAGCTGATCGAGCAGCGCCGCACGGGACGCGATCGGCTGTGACTGGTGCGACGCCCACGCACCCAGCTGTGAGCCGCGCGGTCGCTTGAACCAGTAGTCCTCGGTGTCCTGCGGGTCGACCTTGGTCACCGCGCCCCGGATGTGGACTTGCCGCCCCAGCAGGTACCAGGGAAAGGTCGCCGACGCATACGGCGTCTGTCCCAGCTCGATGCCTTTGGCCGAGTCATAGTTCGTGAAAAAGGTGATCCCGGTCTCATCGACGCTCTTGCACAGCACCGAACGGCTCACCGGCATGCCGTCCGCGACGGTCGCCAGCACCATCGCGTTGGGCTCGGAAACTCCGAAACGTTCGGCGTCGTCAATCCACGTTCGCAACAACGCAAGCCAACCGTCATCGAGCCAGGAAGCGTCGAGGTCGGGACTACCGTCGCGCTCCGCTGACCCGTACTCCGCGCGCATCCGTTGCAGGTGATCTGTGTCAGTTACGCGGTCTGGTCCTGCCATCGGGCCAACGCTACCGGCGGTTGCTACCGGCCGGTAGCGTCCGCCCGGAGGCGAGGTGCAAGAATTTTCCTATGACTGTGGTCCCGGAAAATTTTGTCCCCGGCCTCGAAGGCGTGGTGGCCTTCACCACCGAGATCGCCGAGCCGGATAAAGACGGCGGCGCGCTGCGCTACCGCGGTGTCGACATCCAAGACCTGGTGAATCAAGAGGTCACCTTCGGTGACGTCTGGGGGCTCCTGGTCGACGGCAGATTCGGCCACGGGCTGCCGCCCGCCGAGCCGTTCCCGCTGCCGATCCACACCGGCGATGTTCGCGTGGACGTGCAGGCGGGCCTGGCGATGCTTGCGCCGATCTGGGGGTACAAGCCGCTGCTCGACACTGACGAAGCCACCGCCCGCGACCAGCTGGCCCGGGCATCGGTGATGGCGCTGTCCTATGTCGCACAGTCCGCACGCGGCATCTACCAACCGGCCGTTCCGCAACGGGTCATCGATGAATGCCAGACGGTCACAGCGCGTTTCATGACCCGCTGGCAGGGCGAGCCCGACCCTAAGCACGTCGAGGCCATCGATGCCTACTGGGTGTCGGCCGCCGAGCACGGCATGAACGCCTCGACCTTCACCGCGCGGGTGATCGCATCCACCGGCGCCGACGTCGCAGCGGCGCTGTCGGGAGCGATCGGGGCGATGAGCGGGCCGCTGCACGGTGGCGCCCCGGCGCGGGTCCTACCGATGCTCGAAGAGGTCGAGCGCACCGGCGACGCGCGTGCCCTGGTCAAGAAAATCCTGGACAGCGGCGACAAGCTGATGGGATTCGGGCACCGGGTCTACCGCGCGGAAGACCCGCGGGCACGAGTACTGCGGGCGACCGCCGAGCGGCTGGGCGCGCCGCGCCACGAGGTCGCGGTCGCACTGGAGCAAGCCGCCCTGGCCGAGCTGCGGGAGCGCCGCCCGGATCGGGCCATCGAGACCAACGTCGAGTTCTGGGCCGCGGTCATCCTGGACTTTGCCGAGGTACCGGCCAACATGATGCCGGCGATGTTCACCTGTGGACGCACCGCGGGCTGGTGTGCCCACATTCTCGAGCAGAAGCGGCTCGGCAAGCTGGTGCGCCCGTCGGCCATCTACGTGGGGCCGGCCCCGCGCAGCCCTGAGGCCGTTGAGGGCTGGGATCGGCTTCTCGCTCACGCCTGATTTGCTCGGGGGCCACTTGTCGGTGCCCGGCGATTGAATGGGTCTCGCCGCGATGATTTTGTGTCGCGGGCGCAGTCAATAACCGTGAGCCTGTCCCCGCCCGGGGCGGCCGCGAGACCGACAGCAAGGAGACCACAATGGCGATCAACATCGAACCCGCACTGTCCCCGCACCTCGTGGTGGACGACGCCGCGGCGGCGATCGACTTCTACGTCAAGGCTTTTGGAGCCGTTGAGCTGGGGCGAGTGCCCCGTCCGGACGGCAAACTGGTCCACGCTGCGGTGCGCATCAATGGGTTCCTGGTCATGCTCAACGACGATTTCCCGGAAGTGTGCGGCGGCAAGTCGATGACCCCGAAGGCACTGGGCGGCACTCCGGTGACCATCCACCTGACGGTCACCGACGTCGACGCCAAATTCCAGCAGGCATTGGATGCGGGAGCCACAGTGGTGACTCCGCTGGACGATCAATTCTGGGGTGACCGCTACGGCGTGGTCGCCGACCCGTTCGGCCACCACTGGTCGTTGGGACAGCCGGTGCGTGAGGTCAGCCCCGAAGAACTCCAAGCGGCGATGTCGGGCGCAACCGGCTAGCTAGCCGAGCAGCCGCGCCAGCAGCCGGCGTCGCAGGGGCGGCGCCGGTGGTGCGGTCGCCGCGGCCGCGAGCATGTCGGCGACATCGGTGAACTTGTTGCGCGGCCGGCCGTCATCGATGCCACGGGCGATCTCGGCGGCATCAATGGCGGCCCATCCGGCGGAGTCGACGACATCGGGTTGGCGTGCGTGCACCAGTTTGTCCAGCTCGTCCGGTTTGGTCACCGGGCCGGTCAGCATGCCGGCGTTGTAATCGGCGACCAGGGCCTGGACCGTTTGAACTGAGCACGACTTGTTGGTGCCGATGAATCCGGTCGGGCCGCGCTTGATCCACCCCGCGACGTACGCGCCGGGTACCGCCGCACCGGAGCCCGGGTCGACGACACGTCCGCCGTCGTTCGGGACGACGGACGCCGACTCGTCGAAAGGAAGGTCACGAATCAGCTTGCCGCGGTAGCCAATCGACGTCAGCACCAGGCCGGCATCGATCCGGAGGATCTCGTCGGTGCCGGTCACCGAGAATTCCACGCCGGCGGCACGTTGTTCACCCAGCACGCGCGCGGGCGTGAGCTGATAGGCCAGCCGGACGCGTGAGCGGTTTCCCAGAACCGAAGCGTCGCCGAGCTTGCTCAGGATCTCCAGCTTGTTCCGGGTCAACGTGTCCGAGGCGCTCGCGAGATCGCGTGCCACCAGATTGTGGTCATCGGCGTCGAGAACGACGTCGGATGCGCCTGTCAGGCCGATCAATTCGGGCAGCGTGAATGCCGAGTGAGCCGGGCCGCGCCGGGCGGCGATGACGACCTCGCGGACCGCGGAGTTGCGGAATGCTTCGAGTGCGCGATCGGATATGTCGGTGCGGGCCAGGTTCTCCGGGTTCGCCGTGAGCACGCGAGCGACGTCGAGGGCGACGTTGCCGTTGCCGATGATCACCACGCGTTCGTGGCTGAGATCGACGGGCAGATCGTGGAAGTCGGGATGGCCGTTTAGCCACGCGACGAGCTCGGTGGCGGTCCCGGTGCCCGGCAGGCCCATGCCGTTGATGTCCAGGCGGCGGTCGTCGGGCGCGCCGACCGCGTACAGCACGGCGTGATGGTGGGCCAGCAACTCGGCATGGCTGAGGTGCTTGCCGACCTCGACGTTGAGATAGAAGCGGAAGTGACGATGACGGGAGACCCGGTCGAAGAGCTGGGTCACCTTCTTCGTGTTCTGGTGGTCGGGCGCTACCCCCGCGCGCACCAAACCGTAAGGCGTGGGCAGCTTCTCGAAGACGTTGACCCGCACACCATGCTGGGTGAGCAGTTCATCGGCGGCATACATCGCCGCCGGCCCCGACCCGACAATCGCGACGGTCAGCGGTTGACGTCGGGCATGCACCTCGGCGGCCGGGATCACCGGGGCCAGCTTCGACGTCGGGGGCAGCTTCACGTCGTCCGGTCGCTCGGGGTAGAACGAGGCGTTGATCTCGACGAACGGCAGCTGTTTGGTTTCCAGCCGGTTGTCGGGAGCGATCGCTCCAACCGGACAGGCGCTCACGCACGCGCCGCAGTCCACGCAGGCGACCGGATCGATGTAGAGCATCTCCGTCGTCGCGAAGCCCGGCTCATCCGGCGACGGGTGAATGCAGTTCACCGGACAGGCGAAGACGCAGGACCCGTCGTTACAGCACGACTGGGTAATAACGTGCGGCATAGAGGAACTCGCAGTGACTACGCGGCCGGGACAGCGGCCAGGTGCTGCCGCTGCGGCTCGCTGCGGTAACGGGACGGCTTGCCGTTGATCTTGCAGATCCGCCACATCAGCCGCGCGGAGCGGTTTTCCATCAGGCCGGTGTCGTAGGCCAGCATCCGGACGTCACCGAACATGTCGCTGAGCCACTTGCGCGATTCCGGCGACCCGAAGAACAGTTCCTTCTTGACCTCACGAGGAATGTCGAACTCACGCCAGAAAGCCTTGGGCGGCACCACAATTGCCCGGCACAACATCTTCATGGTGAGCGGCAAGTACAGTGCGGTCCAGAAACGCTGCCTCTTGGTCAATTGCGGCAGTCGCTTCCGCAGGAACTCGTGCGCGAACGAGATGTGCCGCGCTTCCTCGGCCACGTGGATAGCCATCACCCGTTCCATGATCGGGTGCAGCGACTTACCTTCGCGCAGAACGTTTTTCTGGGTGTGATCGATCGGTTCCTCGCCGGCGAGTACTCCGATGAAGAATGCCACCGGCAGCGGCCCAGCCACTAGCGGAACCAACGGCGAGAACCACTTGAGCATCCGCGGCATGCCCGGAACGTCGGCGCCGATGCGGTTGACCATCTCCTGGAACATCATGGTGTGGTTGCACTCTTCGACGGATTCATGCAAGCAGTACCGATATTCCGGGGATCCGTTCGGCACCCAGAACGTGTAGTTCATCAGGCCACGGATCAGGATCGACTCGAAGTGCAGCCCCACCTTGGCCACGTTGGCCTGGCGCCACATACCGATCGCGATCTTGCGCTCTTCGGACTGAGCCTGATACCAGGGGTGGCGGCCCAACGGGTCGGTCGCCGGCAGAATCCACCGCGAGTCATTCGCGGTGACGGCGAATTCCGTTGATTCCCAATCGATGTCGGTGTACGGGTTGAAGTTACGCCGCACCGACCCCTCAGACAGTGTGGCAAGCATCTTCACGTACTCGGTGTCGTCGCGCACTTCCATCTTGCCGCGCCAACGCCGGACCATTCGCGTCCTAGCCATAGCCAAGCCCTCCCCAACGAGGTTTACATTTGGACGTCGTATGTCTAAACGGTACCGCAGGTACCGGTAATTGACTAGAGCCTTCCCGAACACTGTTGCCTGACCAGTGGTCAGTGGCCTGGTATGGCCTGGCTCACACTCGGTGGCCCGTCGTCGCCCGTTAGGTAGCCACCGCTGACACCGAACAAACGGGCCGCCCCATCACCATCGCCGGTCCGCTCACTACCCTGAGGAGCATGGCTGACCAGCTCCAGATCCCCGCTGACATCAAACCCCGTGACGGCCGCTTCGGGTGCGGCCCCTCCAAGGTCCGACCCGAACAACTACAGGCGCTGACCACCACCGCGGCCGCGCTGTTCGGCACCTCGCACCGGCAGGCGCCGGTCAAGAACCTGGTGGGCCGGGTGCGCAAGGGGGTGTCGGAGCTGTTCTCCGTGCCGGACGGCTACGAGGTCATCTTGGGCAATGGCGGCGCGACCGCGTTCTGGGACGCGGCCGCGTTCGGGCTGATCGACAAGCGCTCGCTGCACCTGACCTACGGCGAGTTCAGCTCGAAGTTCGCCTCGGCGGTCGCCAACAACCCGTTCGTCGGGGATCCGATCATCGTCAAGGCCGACGCCGGTAGCGCACCCGAGCCGCAGACCGACCCGTCGGTCGACGTGATCGCGTGGGCGCAGAACGAGACATCGACCGGCGTCGCGGTCCCGATCCGGCGCCCGGCCGGCTCGGGCGACGCGCTTGTCGTCATCGATGCGACGTCCGGCGCCGGCGGGCTCCCGGTCGACATCAGCGACACCGATGCCTATTACTTTTCGCCGCAGAAGAACTTCGCCAGCGATGGCGGCCTGTGGCTGGCCGTCATGAGCCCCGCCGCGCTGGCCCGAGTCGAGGCCATCGCCGGGTCCGGCCGCTGGGTTCCCGACTTCCTGTCGCTGCCGATCGCGATCGACAACAGCCTCAAGGACCAGACGTACAACACACCCGCGATCGGCACGCTGGTGCTGATGGCCGAACAGCTCGACTGGATGCTGGGCAACGGCGGACTGGACTGGGCGGTCAAGCGCACGGCCGATTCGTCGCAGCGGTTGTACTCGTGGGCGCAGGAGCGGCCCTACACCACGCCGTTCGTCACCGACCCGGCGCTGCGCTCCCAGGTGGTGGGCACGATTGATTTCGTCGACGACGTCGACGCGGCGGCGGTCGCCAAGGCTCTGCGGGCTAACGGGATCGTCGACACCGAGCCGTACCGCAAACTCGGCCGCAACCAGTTGAGGGTCGCGATGTTCCCCGCGGTCGACCCCGATGACATCACCGCCCTGACGCAGTGCATCGACTGGGTCGTCGAACGGCTTTAACGTCGCGCAAACCGCCCAGCGTGTCAGCACAGGTTGTGGGCGTTAGCTGGACTAAAGTGCGCCTCAGTGACGGGTCGTCGCTGACCTGCACAAAGCCTGCGAGGAGATGCCATGCGGGAACTCAAAATGGTTGGGCTCGACGCCGACAGCAAATACATCGTCTGCGAGGGCGATGACCCTGCGGAGCAGTTCAAGCTGCCGGCCGACGATCGACTGCGGGACCTGCTGCGGAAAGAAGGGGCGCCGCCGGAGCAACCGCACCTCGACATCGAAGTCACCAACATGCTGAGTCCCAAAGAGATTCAGGCCAAGATCCGGGCCGGCGCCTCCGTCGAGCAGGTCGCTGCGGCGTCGGGCTCGGACATCTCACGGGTCCGGCGGTTCGCCCACCCAGTGTTGCTGGAGCGCTACCGCGCCGCCGAGCTGGCAACGGCCGCGCATCCCCTGCTTGCCGATGGCCCCGCGGTGATGACCCTGCTGGAGACCGTGAGCACCGCACTGGTCGCGCGCGGCCTGGACCCCGGCGGACTGAGTTGGGATGCCTGGCGCAATGAAGACAACCGTTGGACGGTGCAGTTGGCGTGGAAGGTCGGTCGCTCCGACAACCTGGCGCATTTCTGCTTCATTCCGGGTGCGCACGGCGGAACGGTCGCCGCGATCGACGACGGAGCCAGTGAGTTGATCGACCCCAACTTCGAGCGTCCGCTGCGGCCGCTTGCCCGAGTGGCCCACGTCGAGTTCGAAGAGCCCGCGGTGCCGGCGCCCGCCGAGGCGGCGCCCGCCCCAACTCCGGAACCGCCGGTGCACAGCCGCCGGGGCAAGCCGGTCATTCCGGCCTGGGAGGACGTGCTGCTCGGGGTGCGCTCGGGCGGACAGCGCTAGCTACGACAGGGTGAGGGCGAGCACCACCACCCACGCGATCGCCACGCCCACTCCCGCGCCCAGCACAAACCAACGCAGAACCGGCGTGCGCCGCCATCCCCACAACGTCGGCGCCAGTCCGCCGGCAGCCACCACATTGAGCCCGACGGCCAACAGTGGGTGCACCCGGACCAGCCCGAGACTGAGCACCACAATCGCGGCGCCGGTCACCGCGGCGACAAACCCCGCCACCGTCAAACCCGTTGCCCAGGGCACAGACTGGGTGCGCTGGCCGAGTTTGTCGCTCACTCGCCGAGCCTAACCCGCTCGTAGAACGCCAACGCCGCGGCGGTCGCGACGTTGAGCGAGTCCGTGCCACGCGACATTGGGATACGTACCCGCACATCACTCAAGCGCAGGGTGGCCGGCGTCAGGCCCGGCCCTTCAGCACCCACCAGCACCGCGACGCGGTCGTCGCGCGCGGCCTCCATCGCCTCGGCCAGCGCGCACGCCCCACCGTCCGGAGTCATCGCCAGCAGCCGAAATCCGCTCTCTTTCAGCAACTCGAGATCCGCGGGCCAGTTCGCGGAGCGCGCATACGGCACCAGCAGCGCATGCCCCATGGAAACCCGAACGGCGCGCCGGTAGAGCGGATCGGCGCAGCCGCTGCCGAACACCACCGCGTCCACGCCCAGCCCGGCCGCGTTGCGGAAGATCGAGCCCAAGTTCTCGTGGTCGTTGACGCCTTCGAGCACGGCGACGGTTCGCGCGCCCTCGACCAGCTGCGCGACGGTCGGCTCCGGCACCCGACGCGCGGCGGCCAGCACCCCGCGGTTGAGGTGGAAGCCGACCACCTGGGCCATGACATCGGCGGAGGTTCGATAGAACGGTGCCCCGGCGCCGGCCAGGTCGTCTTCGAGCTCGTCGAGCCTGCGCTCGGTGCCGAGCAGGGCGTGCGGGGTGAAGCGCGACGCCAGCATGCGCTGCACGACGAGCACACCCTCGGCGATCACCAACCCTTTGCCGGTGGGCAGATCGGGGCGCCGGTCGATGCTGTTCAGGTCGCGGAAATCGTCGAGCCGCGGGTCGTCTGGATCATCGACGTCCTGGACATCCAGGGCCGGGCTCACGGGCTTTCGTCGACCAGCGCCAACATCAAGTCGGCCGCCTCGCGAAGGGTGGCGCGCTTATCGCTGTCCATGGTCGCGAGTTGCTCGGCCAGCCACTCCTGGCGGGCACGCCGGGCCGCTTTGACCAATTCGGCTCCGGACTCGGAGACAGACACCAGGACCTGCCGGCCGTCGACGGGGTGTGGGGTCCGGTCCACGAAGCCCTCGTCGGCCAGCGAGGCGATCACCCTGGTCATCGACGGGGGCCGGACGCGCTCGCGAATCGCCAAAGCGCCGGGCGTCATAGCGCCCTCGTTGGCCAGGGTTGTCAACGCCGACAGTTGAGAGAGCGACACCGGGGAGGACGGATTCCGAAACCGCAGTTGGCGCGCAAGTCGCATGACCGCCAACGACAGGTCGGCCGCCAGCCGCGCATCGCTGTCAGGCATGGCGCGAGGTTACATCGGAACATGAGAATCCGCGCTGAGAAACGTCGAACGGTGGCCTGGGACGCATCAGCTGATACGGGCTCCGCCGCGGCGGCATCGGCTGCGGGTTAGATTGATCGCGATGAGTGCCGAACCTGGCCATAGTCCCGAGCCGCCGCCGCTGCCGCCCGCGCTGCTGCAGGCGTGGCCGTTCATCACGATTGGCGCCGTCGGCTGGCTGATCGCCGTGGCCGCCGCGTTTCTTGTTCCCGCCCTAGAGAGTTGGCGTCCGGTGGCACTGGCCGGGCTGGGAACCGGCGTGGTGGGGACGTCGATCTTTCTGCTGCAGCTTGTCGGTGCCCGCCGTGGCGTGCGTGGCGCGCAGACGGGTCTGGAAACCTTTCTCGACCACAAATAGCTCGCCGGCCGCGAAAGTCTGGGCGTTGATCTCCGCCTTCCGGCGCATGCCGCAGTGGAGTCCGCAGTGTCGTTGGATGAAGTCGTTCGGCCCGCTGCGCCCGGGCACCCGAGGCGTCAAGAGCCGGCACGCCGAGAACGGCGTCAGCGCATACTCGAGCTTGTCGGTGAACGCGCTCTCGCCGGCGAACCGCAAAACGGCCGCAGAGAAAGCTGCGCCCGAACAAAAAGCCTTGCTCAGTGACCGCTTCGCAGTAACCCGAAGAGAGACAACGATGACATCAGACCATGCGCATAGCACAGGATTCAACTGGGATCAATTGGTAAAGATGCCCACCGTTAGCAATGAATGGCACAAAGGGCGTCAGGTTCTGAACTTTTACCCCAAGGACAAGGACTTTCGAGATTCGCCGGCGGCGCAGGAAATGGCGACAAAGCACTTTGGCGAGGCCGCCGCTCTAAACACAGATGCTGCTGTGCTCAAATTCGGCTCTGATCATGTTACGCTTCGCGGCGCATTTTTGGAGATGGGCGTGTGTACGGGGAAAACCATCAATTTTATTGCCGCGCTCAATCCGGAGCAACAGATCTGGGGATTCGATTCCTTCGAGGGGCTTCCCGAAGAATGGGCTCGCCCCGATATTTCAGTCCCTCAAGGTACTTTTCGGGTTAACATCGATGGGTGGATGCCACCGGTTCTCCATAATGTAAGCCTGGTAAAGGGACTATTTGATCAGACCCTTCCAAAATTCAAAGAACAAATTTTGAAATCTACTCCCATCGCTTTCTTGCATGTCGATTGCGATATTTATGCATCCACGAAGGAAGTTTTCGACCGGCTGGGCGATAATATCGTATCAGGCACCGTAATAGTATTTGATGAGATGTACAATTATCCAGGAGCCGAAGAGCACGAACTCAAGGCATTCGAGGAATTCCTGGAACGGACCGGGAAAAAATCGGTCTACCTAGCCTACAACCAGTATTTTGAACAAGCGGTTGCGCAGATAGCCTAGCCTCGATATTTGCAGGACAGGTTTTCCGCCAACTCAACATCCTGCTACACGCGGTTGCCCGCAAAACCGGGCCTAGTCCGGCGGCTCGGCCACGTCTGTGGGCGGCTCGGCCACGTCTGCCGGCGGCTTGGGCGGCTCCGCTGGGGGCTCGGGCACGTCTGCCGGGAGCTCCGCCGCTGCTTCCGACGATTCGGCGACCTCTTCCGCCGGCCCGGCTGGCTCCGGCGGCTGCATAACGTCGAGGACGCCGTCGTCGTACGGCTCGTACATCGGCGATCCGCTGCCCGCCGGAGCAGGCGTGTCGGAATGAGCACCGCAGCCGTATTGCTGGTCGACGATGTGTCCGTCGGCCGACAGTTCGTTGCCGCAGACCCCGAACATCGCGCCCAGCGACCCCGCCAGCGGCAGGAAGAAGCCGCAGTCGCGGCAGACTCGTTTGGTGGACCTCGCCATCGTCGAGTCGGGACCGTAGTCACCGGTGTGCCATCGCTCGGCAGCGTCAGCCCGGCCCCAGAGGCCCATCACCCAACGCCGGCCCAGCCCGACCTCGGCGGCCGTCTCGTCGACCTGAGGGTCCCCGCTGGAGGTGAAACCGGGAACCAGTCGTTCGTCGTTCGCGGCCGGTGGCAGCAGATCGCCGGGGCTCAAATCCCCTTGTCGTACCCGCTTGTCCCAGGGCATCCACTCGGGCGCCAACAGCGACGTCGGCCCCGGGATCAGCACAACTTCGCTGATCGTGGCCTGGTCGGCACCGGGATACGCGGCGACCACGGCGGCCCACTGCCACCCGATATAGCCGGGCAGGTGAGCCAAGAACCGGTGGGTGGCGGCGCTCGTGTCCTCGTAACTGACGCCCAGGTAGTCCCCGACCGCGTCCGCGCCGCTGAACTCCACGACGGCCGCCCTGGCCTGGTCGACGGCACCCTTGAGCACCGCCGCCAACCCTTCGGGCCATTCGGCCACGGTTGCCACGGCGGATTCCTCGGTGAGTCCGGTCACGCTCTCTTGTTCATCCATCGCGTCTCCAATACTAGGTTGGCGAGCCACGCCCGGTTGACCCTCGGCATAAGACAGAATTGATTCGTGTCTGGACGGCGGCGTGATGATCCGGGCCGTGTGGGCTCCAACCCGGGCCGCCGGACCCGCGATGGATCGGCGAATCCGCATCCTGGCATGGCCAACTACCCCACCGACGACGCGGACAATCGACGCACGCGCCGCCCACCGCCGCCGCCCAGCGCCAATCGCTATCTCCCGCCGCTGGGTCGCCAGAAACCACCCGACCGCGACACCCCACCCCCGCGTCGCCCCTCCCCCGGCGAACGGATCACCGTCACCCGCGCCGCCGCCCTCCGCAGCCGCGAGATGGGCTCCCGGATGTACTGGATGGTCCAGCGCGCGGCCACCGCCGATGGCGCCGACAAGTCCGGCCTGACGGCGCTGACGTGGCCGGTGGTCGCGAACTCCGCGGCGGACTCCGCGATGGCTGTCGCGCTGGCGAACACACTGTTCTTTGCCGCGGCCAGCGGGGAGAGCAAGTCCAAAGTTGCGCTGTACCTGTTGATCACCATCGCGCCCTTCGCGGTGATCGCCCCGCTCATCGGTCCTGCGCTGGACCGATTGCAGCACGGCCGCCGTGTCGCGCTGGCTCTGTCATTTGGGCTGCGCACCGCGCTGGCAGTGCTGCTGATCATGAACTATGACGGTGCCAGCGGCAGTTTCCCGTCGTGGGTGCTCTATCCGTGCGCGCTGGCGATGATGGTGTTCTCCAAGTCGTTCAGCGTGCTGCGCAGCGCGGTGACACCGCGGGTGATGCCGCCGACCATCGACCTGGTGCGGGTCAACGCCCGGCTGACCATGTTCGGTCTGCTCGGCGGCACCATCGTCGGCGGCGCGATCGCGGGCGGCGTCGAGTTCGTCGGCACACACCTGTTCAAACTGCCCGGGTCGCTGTTCGTCGTCGTCGCGGTCACGATCGCCGGTGCGATGCTGTCGATGCGGATACCGCGCTGGGTCGAGGTAACCGCGGGCGAGGTCCCCGCCACCCTGAGCTATCGCCAGGACAGTGAACCGCTGCGGCGGAGCTGGCATAAGAAAGTGGGCGGGGCACTTCGCCAGCCGTTGGGCCGCAACATTATTACCTCGTTGTGGGGCAATTGCACCATCAAGGTGATGGTCGGCTTCCTGTTTCTGTATCCCGCATTCGTCGCGAAGTCACACCAAGCCAACGGGTGGGCTCAGCTCGCGATGCTGGGCATCATCGGCGCCGCAGCCGGGATCGGTAACTTCGCCGGCAACTTCACCACGGCTCGGCTGAAACTGGGCAGGCCCGCCGTGCTGGTGGTGCGCTGCACCGTGGCGGTATGCGCGGTTGCCTTGGCCGCCGCGGTGGCCGGCACCCTGGCGGCGGCCGCGATCGCCACCCTGATCACCTCCGGTGCCAGTGCAATCGCGAAGGCGTCGCTGGACGCATCGCTGCAAGACGACCTGCCCGAGGAATCCCGGGCGTCGGGATTCGGGCGTTCGGAGTCGACGCTGCAGCTGGCCTGGGTTTTGGGCGGCGCGCTGGGCGTGTTGGTGTACACCGAGCTGTGGGTAGGCTTCACGGCCGTCAGTGCGATTTTGATCCTGGGGCTGGCGCAGACGGTCGTCAGTTTCCGCGGCAACTCGTTGATCCCGGGCCTCGGAGGTAACCGGCCGGTGATGGTCGAGCAGGAAGGCACGCCCCGCGACAGCGGCATGACCGCGGCGGCACCGCAGTGAAACGTGGTGTGGCCGTGCTGGTTGCGGTCGTGGTGACGCTGCTCGCGGTGGGGGCTGGAGTCGGCACGTGGTGGCTCTTGCGTAAACAAGGCCCGCAGCGGCCAGAGATCAGCGCGTATTCGCACGGGCAGTTGATCCGGGTGGGGCCCTACCTATATTGCAACGTGCTCAATCTCGACGACTGTCAGCAGCCGCAGGCTCAGGGCGAGCTGCGCGTCACCGACAACTATCCGGTGCAACTCTCGGTCCCCGAGGCGATTTCGCGGGCACCGTGGCGACTGCTGCAGGTGTATGAGGACCCCGCCAACACCGCGAGCACCATGTTCCGTCCGGGCACCCGGCTGGCCGTCACGATCCCGTCGGTCGACCCCCAGCGCGGACGGCTGACCGGAATAGTGGTGCAACTACTGACCTTGGTGGTGGACCCGGCAGGTGAACTGCACGACGTGCCGCACGCGGAATGGTCCGTCCGGCTCACACACTAGCGCCGAACGTCGACCGCTTTGAAGCGTCGAACGTCGACTTCTTGCGCCGTTTAGCGCCCTTTTGGCGCAATAAGTCGACGTTGGGCCGACGGTGTCGGTGCAGCGGAGCACTCTGTCAGCATGCAACCGCTGGAGTGGCCGTTCAGAGGAACTGAAGCGCTGGCAGCCGGAGTCGTCACGCCGCATCGATTGCGGACCGATTTCGAACCGGTTAATCGCAATGTGTACATCCCGCGAGGCAAGAAGCTGACGCCTGTGACCCGGGCCATCGCTGCGTGGCTTTGGTCAGGGCGTTCCGCAACACTGGCGGGCCTGTCCGCCGCGGCGCTACATCGCACCGCATGGATCGACGATTGGCTGCCAGCGGAGTTGAACCGGCGCAGTCGAGACAAAGCATGCGGCATCATCGTGCATAGCGACTCACTCGATGAAGATGAAGCGTGTGTGCGCGACGGGGTCAGTCTGACCACCCCGGCCCGCACGGCGTTTGACCTAGGCAGACGAAAAGGTCTGACCGCAGCGGTAATTCGGCTGGATGCACTGATGCACTCAACCGAGTTGAAGCAAGCCGATGTCGAACTCCTGGCCGACCGGCATCGGGGCGTGCGTGGGTTAGTGCAGTTGCGACAGGCCTTGCAGACGTGCGACGGCGGCGCCGAATCACCCTACGAAACAAAGACTCGCCTGGCCCTGCTCGGTGGTGGATTGCCGCGGCCGCAAACCCAGATCGCGGTGCTCAACGACTGGGCCGCGGTAATTGCGCGCATCGACTGGGGGCACCTCCCACTTGCGGGGGAGGGCTGGGAGGAATGGAAGGTCGGTGTCGAATTCGACGGCGCGCAACACTGGATCGACCCAGTGCAGCGAACCAGGGACATCGATCGACTCGCCGAACTTCAGGACCGGGGCTGGACGATCATCCGGGTGAGCGCCGACATGCTGCGACACCGGCCCCACGTCGTCGTGGCACGCACCCGCACTGCCCTACTCGCAGCGGGTTGCCCCCTCTGAACGCCGAACGTGGAGTTGTTGGGCAAAAGCGGCATGATTTCGCCCAACAAGTCGACGCTCGAGCTCAGAAAAAGGCCGGCACTTGCTCGCCGTCGATCGGCGGCCCGGGCGGCGTTCCGTCTCCGAAAGGCTTGCCCCCCAATGCTTCCCGCCCGTGCGCGGTAAGCCAATTAGTCAGATCCGGACCTTTGGGAACGATACGGGTCGGATTGATGTCGGCGTGCACGATGTAGTAGTGCTGCTTGATCTGGACGAAGTCGACGGTGTCGCCGAAACCCGGCGTCTGGAACAGGTCACGCGCGTAGGCCCACAGCACCGGCATCTCGCTCAGCTTGCTGCGGTTGCACTTGAAGTGCCCGTGGTAAACCGGGTCGAAGCGGGCCAGCGTGGTGAACAGTCGCACGTCGGCCTCGGTAATGTTGTCGCCCACCAGGTATCGCTGGTTGGTCAGGCGATCGCTCACCCAATCCAGCGCGGTGAACAGCCGGTCATAGGCGGCCTCGTAAGCCTGCTGCGAGCCGGCGAAACCGCACCGATACACCCCATTGTTGATTTCGGTGTAGATCCGCTTGCTCACCTCGTCGATCTCGGCGCGCAGCCGCTCGGGGTACAGCTCGGGCGCTCCGGCACGATGGAAGGCGGTCCACTCGGTCGACAGGTCCAGGGTCATCTGGGCGAAGTCGTTGGTGACGACCGCGCCGGTTGGGACGTCGACGATCGCCGGGACCGTAATCCCCTTGGGATAGTTGGGAAAACGCTTGAAGTAGGCATCCTGCAGCCGCGGGATCTTCAGAACCGGGTCGACGCCACCCGGGTCGAGGTCGAACGTCCAACTGCGCTGGTCATGGGTGGGACCGCAAAACCCAATGGAGAGAACATCTTCCAAGCCCAGCAATCGCCGGACGATGATCGCACGATTCGCCCAAGGGCAGGCGCGAGCGACGACGAGCCGATACCGCCCCGGCTCTACGGGATAACCGTCGCGTCCGTCGGCGGTGATGCGAGTGGTGATGTAGTCGGTGTCGCGGGTGAATTCGCCGGCACCGGCAACGTAGGTGGCCATGCGACAATTCTGCTACTCGGCGACTGAGCCCGTCGACGCGGACACCGTCAGAAACCGCCGAGCCAGATTGGCCTCGGTCGACTCCCCCGCTTCCCAGTGCGCGATCCACGGCCCGGTGCCCTCCGACTGATCGACGATCCCGTCCTCCAGCCAGCTGTACCGGCCCTGCATCACATCGTGGGTCAGCTGCACATCACTGCTGTCGGTGTTGGTCCACAACGCGGCGAACAGCGCCTCGACCCGCAAGGTCGCTTGCTGGCAGAACGCATCGGCCAGCTGGTAAGCCTGTTGCCCCAGCACCGGATCCGCGACGCGCTGCCCCTTGGCGCGCACGCACGCCGCCGACATCGCGAACAGCTCCGCACCGATATCGACGATGCGGCCCAGGAACCCCTGCTTCTGCTCCAGTTTCGCTTGCCAGCGCGCCATGCCGTAGAAGGTGTTGCGGGCCAGCTTGCGGGTGCAGCGTTCGATGAACCGCAGGTGTGACGCCAGCGGGCCGAACTCGCTGTACGCCCTGGGCCGCTGTCCGTCACCAAAAACCAGCTGCGGCAACCACTTTGCATAAAATCCGCTCGCGCCGACTGCGGCGGCGGCCTTCTCTCGCAGCTTCGTGTCGGGTTTCGCGAGGTCACCGGCGGCGCTCAAGTGGGCATCGACGGCTTCCCTGGCGATGAGCAGCTTCATGATCTCACTGGATCCTTCGAAGATGCGGTTGATCCGCAGATCGCGCAGCGCCTGCTCGGCCGGTACCGCGCGCTCGCCGCGCGCCGCTAGGGATTCCGCGGTTTCATAGCCACGGCCCCCACGGATCTGCAGCAGCTCATCGGCGATGACGCAGGCCATTTCACTGGACCACAACTTGGCCAGCGCCGCCTCGATGCGGATGTCGTTGCGCCCTTCGTCGGCCATCTGGGCAGACAGTTCGAGCACGGCATCGAGCGCATAGTTGGTGGCGGCGATGAACGAGATCTTGTGGGCCACCGCTTCATGTTTGGCCAACGGCTTGCCCCACTGCACCCGCTCGCCCGACCATTCGCGCGCGATCTTCAGCGCCCACTTGGACGACCCCGTCGCGTTCGCGGGGATCGAGAGGCGTCCGGCGTTGAGCGTGGTCAGCGCGATCTTCAGGCCGTCGCCTTCCCGCCCGATCAGGTTCTCGCTGGGCACCCGGACCGCGTGCAATCGGGTCACGCCGTTCTCGATGCCGCGCAGTCCCATGAACTTGTTGCGTCGCTCCACGGTGATCCCGGGCGAGTCCGCTTCGACCACGAACGCGCTGATGCCGCCGCGGTGCCCGTCGCTCTTGGGTACCCGGGCCATCACCACGAGCAGTTCGGCGACCACGCCGTTGGTGGTCCACAACTTCACGCCCTCGAGTTCGTAGGCCTGCCCGTCGTCGACCGGCGTCGCGGTAGCGGCCAGCCGCGCGGGGTCGGAACCCACGTCCGGCTCTGTCAGCAGAAAAGCCGAGATCGCGCCGGCGGCACAGCGCGGCAGAAACTTCCGCTTCTGCTCGTCGGTACCGGCAAGCTTCAGCGGCTCGGGCACGCCGATCGACTGATGCGCCGAGAGCAGCGCTCCGAGACTGGGGTGAACCGACGAAATCATCATCAACGCCCGGTTATAGGCGACTTGCGACATGTTGAGTCCGCCGTATTCGGACGGAATCTTCATGCCGAAACAACCCAATTCGGCTAAGCCCTTGACGTATTCATCGGGAATCTGCGCATCGCGCTCGATGACACTGCCCTCGACGGTGTTCAGGAATTCCCGCACCTTGCCAAGGAACTCGCGGGTGCGCGCCTCGTCGGCGTCCGACGGTTTGGGGAACGGGTGTATCAGTTCCAACGGAAAATGACCGAGAAACAACTCTTTGGCGAAGGACGGTTTATCCCAACCACTTTCGCGGGACTCTTCGGCGAGAGCTCTCGCCTGCTCCTCGGTGACCTGCGCCTGCTGTGCCATCGCAGCCTCCTCGCTACACGACTATCGCGAGGAGTGAGTACCCAAACTGAGACGCGGTACTCGCTCCGGGTTAGGCGTCGAGTTCCCGGGCCACGGCCTTGACCACCTCGGAGACGCGACGCGCCACCTTGCGGTCGGGGTAACGCCCCTTGCGCAACTCGGGCTGCACCGCGCTCTCCAGCAGCGTGATCATGTCCTCGACCATGCCGTGCAGCTCATCGGGGCCGTGCTTGTGTTCGACCGGTGTCTCGCGGCGCGTCTTGGCAAGGGTGGGCGGCGGATCGATCAGCTTGAGACTCAACGCCTGCGGTCCGCGCCGGCCAGAAGCCAAGCCGAACTCCACCCGCTGCCCTGCCTTGAGGCCCTCCACACCCTCGGGCAACGCCGACGAACGGACGTAAACGTCCTCGCCCTCTTCCTGGGACAGGAAGCCGAACCCCTTTTCGGCGTCGTACCACTTAACCTTGCCGGTCGGCACTGGTCTCACCTGCTTGTCTGAAGGAATAACTAGGAATGGACACACGAGAAGCGCCCCGCCTGTGCAGGACGCGATGCGGATTCAGATCCTACTCGGGTGGTTGGCGGGCAAGCACCCCCGTTTCCTCGTTACTCGCTAGGCTGGCAGTACTGCTGGAGGAGATATGCGCCTGATTCTGAACATAATCTGGCTGGTATTCGGCGGCCTCTGGATGGCCGTCGGATACCTGATTGCGGCGCTCGTCAGCTTCTTGCTCATCATTACGATTCCGTTCGGGTTTGCGTCGCTGCGCATCGCCTCCTACGCGTTATGGCCATTCGGCCGGACGATCGTCGACAAGCCGACCGCCGGAACCGGCGCCCTGATCGGAAACGTCATCTGGATAGTGCTGTTCGGCATCTGGCTGGCGATCGGTCATCTGGTGAGCGCGGCGGCCATGGCGGTGACGATCATCGGGATTCCGCTGGCGCTGGCCAACCTCAAGCTGATCCCGGTGTCGCTGATGCCGCTGGGCAAGGAGATCGTTCCGGTCGGGTCGCCGGCCCCACTGGCACGGGTTCCCGCATGACGCTGACCGCACTGGGCGTGCCGACGGTCCCGAGCCCGACGAGCGGCCCGCCACTCGACGCCGCGGACGCACCGACCGAGGGCCCGCTGCTCGACACCTACGGCAGGGCCGCGACCGATCTGCGGGTGTCGCTGACCGATCGCTGCAACCTGCGCTGCAGTTACTGCATGCCGGCCGAAGGACTGGACTGGCTGCCCGGCCAGCAGCTGCTGCGACCCGACGAGCTGGGCCGCCTGATGCATATCGCCGTGACCCGGCTCGGTGTGACCAGCGTGCGCTTTACCGGCGGTGAGCCGCTGTTGTCCCGCCACCTCGAAGAGGTGGTCACGGCGGCGGCCGGATTGCGGCCTCGTCCCGAGATCTCGGTGACCACCAACGCCGTCGGACTTGCGCGCCGGGCCGCGGGGCTGGCCGCCGCAGGGCTGGATCGGGTCAACATTTCGCTGGACAGCGTGAACCGGGATCGCTTCGCGGCGATCACACGCCGGGACCGGCTCGCTGACGTGCTGGCCGGCCTGGCCGCCGCCAAGGCAGCGGGGCTGACGCCGGTCAAAGTCAACGCCGTGCTGGATCCCGCCACCGGCCGCGAGGATGTCATTGAACTGCTGGGGTTCTGCCTCGAGCACGGCTACCAGTTGCGCGTCATCGAACAGATGCCGCTCGACGCCGGGCACCAATGGCGCCGGGACGCCGCGCTGACGGCCGACGACGTGCTGGCGGCGCTGCGGCCGCACTTCCGGCTGCGTCCGGACCCGACCCCGCGTGGTTCCGCGCCGGCCGAGCTCTGGCTGGCCGACACCGGCCCGAATACGCCGGGCGGAAAGTTCGGTGTCGTCGCGTCGGTGTCGCACGCCTTCTGCTCGACCTGTGATCGCACCCGGCTGACGGCCGACGGCCAGATCCGCAGCTGCCTGTTCTCCACCGACGAGACCGACCTGCGAGGTCTGCTGCGCGGCGGGGCGACCGACGACGCGATCGAGGCGGCCTGGCGCACCGCGATGTGGGGCAAGCCCGCCGGCCACGGAATCAACGACCCGAACTTCATCCAGCCCGACCGCCCGATGAGCGCGATCGGTGGCTGACCTCCCCGTCGACGCGGACGGCATCCAGGTGACCATCCGCTACTTCGCCGCGGCGCGCGCGGCCGCCGGAGCCGAATCGGAAGCGGTGGTGCTGCGCCAGGGCGCCACGGTGGCCGAGTTGGTTGAAAGGCTCGCCGGTTCGGGTACCCGACTCGCAACCGTGTTGAGCCGCTGCTCCTACCTCTGCGACGGCATTGCGGTTCGCGACGAAACCAAAGCGTTGCGCTCGGGTAACACGATTGACGTGTTACCTCCCTTCGCCGGCGGCTGATTTTGTGAGATAGCTCACGTAACGGAATGATAACGGCGCGGACACGGCCCGATATCGGGTAGTAGTGACCTGCGCAAATCCCCGGTGTTCCTGCGGCTTTCGCAGATGTCCGTGGGGGAAACGCCGAGTTTCGTAGAAAGTGACGCGGTCAACAGAACCCGCTACCGTCGCCGGAGGCTCGCCAAGCTAACCGGTGGCGTTCCTCCCCCTCCTATCGCGCCGAGCTCCATCCAATGGGCGGGGGACACCGTACGTGGATGGAGGCGGGGGACCCACCGGTCCACCGTGATCGACCAGGAGTCGCATGCGACTCCTTGGGGTGAAGCCGACATCGTCGCCCTGACGACGCCGGCCGGGTGACCTCTTGAACCCGAACCCGACAGCTGACCTCGCAGGCGTGTTACGAGAGGAATTTTCGGCGCGTATGAGTGGTCGTCACCGCAAGCCAACGACATCGAACATCAGCGTCGCCAAGATCGCCTTTACCGGGGCGGTTCTTGGTGGCGGCAGCATCGCTCTGGCTGGTCAAGCAGCCGCAGCCACCGATGGCGAATGGGATCAAGTAGCCCGCTGCGAATCCGGCGGCAACTGGGGAATCAACACCGGCAACGGCTACTACGGCGGCGTGCAGTTCAACTCAGGCACCTGGGCCTCGCATGGCGGCGGCGAGTACGCCCCGTCAGCTCAGCTGGCCACCAGGGATCAGCAGATCGCCGTTGCCGAGCGGGTGCTGGCGACCCAGGGTCGTGGCGCCTGGCCGGTATGTGGTGGTCCGCTGTCGGGTCCCACGCCGCGCGAGGTTCTGCCCGCACCGGCCGGCTTCGACGTGCCAGGCCTCAACGGCGGCCCGGCCCCCCTGGCCCCGCCGCCGGCAGACGCGCCTCCGCCCGACGCTCCGCCCCCGCCGCCTCCGCCGCCCGCGCCGGTGCAGCTGGCCTCCTTTGACCAACCGGCGCCCCCCGAGAACGTGCCGCCCGCCCCGCCCGCAGACCTGACGCCGCCGGCGCCTCCCGCGGACGCTCTGCCGCCGGCACCGCCCGCCGACGCACCGCCCCCCGCAGACGCTGTACCGCCCGCGCCTCCCGCCGACGCTCTGCCGCCGGCACCGCCCGCCGATGCTCCGCCGCCCGCGGACGCTGTTCCCCCGGCGCCTGCCGACGTGCCGCCGGCTCCCGGCGACGCCAACGGTGCGCCCGCTGCACCGCAGCAGGCCTCGAAGGTCGGCTACACGCAACGAGTGTGGGACGCGATCCGCGGCGAGGACGTCAACGGCAACGACGCGCTGGACTCGCTGGCGCTGTCGGCTCCCGTCAACTGACGCGTCGCGTGCCGGGTCGAATCCGGCGCTAGGCCGAACCCACCCATTCCTCGGTTCCGTCGTCGAAGAACTGGTGCTTCCACACCGGTAACCGCGCCTTGATGGTGTCGACCAGCTGGGCGCAGGTGGCGAATGCCTCTTGTCGGTGGTCGGCGGCGACCGCGGCCACCAGTGCCGCTTCTCCGATGTGCAGCGCGCCGATCCGGTGGCTGGCCGCGACCGCGCGCACGCCGCCGGATGCCTCGGCGACCTCGGCCACCACGTCGGCCATCACCTGTGCGGCCGACGGATGCGCGGAGTACTCCAGCCGCACCACCCGGCGTCCCTCGTCGTGGTCGCGAATCATGCCGACGAACCCGACGATGGCTCCGGCCGAACGATGGCCTACCAGCTCTTCATGCTCATCCAGAGAGATCGGCTGCTCGGTCATCGCGGCGCGCAGGACGACCGTCATCGCTCGTGGTCTTTGCCGGCGATCTGATCGAGGGCATGGTCGAGCACGTCGGCAAGCACCCCCAGCCCATCACGTACCCCGCCGGGCGATCCCGGGAGGTTGACGATCAAGGTCCGGCCGGCCACACCGCACACACCGCGCGACAGCACCGAAGTCGGCACCTTGGGGAGCCCGGAGTGGCGGATGGCGTCGGCCAGGCCGGGAATCATGTAGTCCACCACCGCCACGGTCTGGTCCGGGGTGGTGTCCGTCGGCGAGATGCCGGTGCCACCCGTAGTGACGATGACATCGACATCGTCGTCGAGCGCACCGCGCAGTGCCTCGCCTACCGGGTTCCCGTCGGCGACCACTTCCGGGTCCGCAGCCGAAAATCCATGCTGCTCAAGCCATTCGGCAATGATCGGCCCGCACTTGTCGGTGTACACACCGTCCGAGGCCCGAGTCGAGGCGACAATGATGCGTGCGGATCGGGCACTCATCACCGCACCCAATTTCCGGTCTTGCCACCCTCCTTGCGGAGCACACGGACGTCATCGATACGGGCCGCCGGGTCAACCGCCTTAATCATGTCGTAAAGCGTAAGCGCGGCGACGCTGACGGCGGTCAGCGCCTCCATCTCCACGCCCGTACGGTCGGTACTGCGCACCGTCGCGACGATCTCGATATCCGAGGTGCCAACGGTGAAATCCACGTCGACTCCGGTGAGCGCCAGCTGGTGGCAGAGCGGGATCAGGTCGCTGGTGCGCTTCGCCGCCAGGATGCCCGCCACCCGGGCCGTAGCCAACGCATCGCCTTTGGGCAGCCCGCCGCTGGAGATCAGCGCGACCACGTGCGCTGAGGTCCGCAATGAACCCGCGGCAACGGCGGTGCGCTTGGTGGCTCCCTTTTCGGTGACATCGACCATGTGCGCCGCTCCCCGTTCGTCGAGGTGCGACAGTGCGTCCGCGCGGGATTCCTCCGACTGACGGGCCTTCGCAGGCCTGGACGCCCCGGATGCCCCAGCCATCCCGGCGATACCTACCGGTTGACGACAGTGACCGGGTGGACGTAAGGCAGGTCGTCGGAGGGCAGCGGGAACACCAAGTCGCCGAACGGCGACAGTGCACCCGTGCGATCGGTCGCAAGCTCGCTCACCGCATGGTCGTCGGGGTCCGTCGCCGGCCAGCCGTTGTCGACGTACCTGGTTTTGCCCTCGTTGCTGTCAGCCACGCCGTCCATTCTGACAGGTCGCGTACGCGCGCGTGACGCTAGTCGGAATGCTCGGCTCTTTCCGTCCGACCGGCGGTACCTGCGGTGCGTCATCGCCGCCGCCTGGGCATCGGCGGGCTGCTTTACGCTGGTCAGCAAATGACCGACAACACCCCGGATATCCCGCTGGGGTCCTGGCTGGCCGACTTGCCCGACGAGCGGCTGATCCGACTGCTGGAACTACGGCCAGACCTTGCCCAGCCGCCACCCGGCAACATCGCGGCCCTGGCCGCGCGTGCCGGGGCTCGACAGTCGGTCAAGGCTGCCACCGACGAGCTCGACTTCCTGCGGCTGGCGGTACTCGACGCACTGTTGGTGCTGCACGCAGACACCGCTGGGGTGCCGACGGCGAAGCTGCTGGCGCTGATCGACGGCCGGGCCCCCGAGGCCGACGTGATCGACGCGTTGGACGACCTGCGGCAGCGCGCCCTGGTGTGGGGCAATACCGCGACGCGGTTGTCCGCCGACGCCGGCATGGCGTTGCCCTGGCATCCGGGCCAGGTGACGCTCGAGGACACCTCGCGCTCCGGCGAACAGATTTCGGAGCTGATCGACGGCCTCAACCCGGCACAGCAGGAGGTCCTGGACAAGCTGCTCGAAGGATCTCCGATGGGCCGGACCCGCGACGCCGCGCCCGGCGCTCCCGCGGATCGGCCGGTGCCGCAGCTGCTCGCGATGGGCCTGCTGCGACGGGTCGATGCCGAGACGGTGATCTTGCCCCGACACGTCGCGCAGGTGCTGCGCGGCGAGCAGCCCGGCCCGATGCAACTGACGGCACCCGACCCGGTGGTGTCCACCACCACGTCCGACGACGTTGACGCCTCGGCGGCCGGAGCCGTCATCGACCTGCTGCGTGAATTCGACGTGCTGCTGGAAAACCTCGGCACCACACCGGTTTCCGAGCTGCGCAGCGGCGGTCTGGGAGTTCGCGAAGTCAAACGGCTGGCCAAGACAACCGGCATTGACGAGCAGCGGCTGGGCCTGGTTCTCGAAGTCGCGGCCACGGCCGGGTTGATCGCCAGCGGTACGCCGGATCCCGAACCGGAGAACGGCGACGGCCTGTATTGGGCGCCGACGGTGGCCGCCGACCGCTTCGCCGCGATGTCCGCGGCCGAGCGGTGGCACCTGCTGGCCAGCGCATGGCTTGAACTTCCGGGCCGCCCAGCGCTGATCGGCGGCCGCGGCCCGGACGGCAAACCATATGCGGCCCTGTCTGAATCGCTGTACTCGACGGCGGCTCCGTTGGATCGGCGGTTGCTGCTGGGCTTGCTCGCCGACCTGCCTGTCGGCGCCGGTGTCGGCGCGGCCACGGCGTCGGCGGCGCTGATCTGGCGGCGTCCGCGATGGACCAGACGTCTGCAGCCGGGACCGGTGGCCGATCTGCTGGCCGAGGGCCACGCGCTCGGTTTGGTGGGCCGCGGAGCGATCAGCACTCCCGGCCGCGCGCTTCTGACCGAAACCGTCGACTTTTCTGCCACGGTCGACGCCATGGCGCGGGCACTGCCGAAACCGATCGACCACTTCCTGATGCAGGCCGACCTGACGATCGTGGTGCCCGGGCCGCTGCAACGCGATCTCGCCGACGAACTGGCGACGGTGGCCAACGTCGAATCAGCCGGCGCGGCGATGGTGTACCGCATCAGCGAGCAGTCGATCCGGCACGCGCTCGACGTCGGCAAAACTCGCGACTGGATGCAAACATTTTTCGCCGACCACTCCAAAACACCGGTGCCGCAAGGACTCACATATCTCATCGATGACGTCGCGCGCCGGCACGGCCAGCTGCGCATCGGCATGGCGGCATCGTTCGTACGCTGCGAAGACCCGGCCCTGCTGGCCCAGGCCGTAGCCGCGGGCGAGGACCTGCAGCTGCGGGCACTGGCCCCGACGGTCGCAGTGTCGCCCGCGCCGATCGCCGAGATGCTCTCGGTGCTCCGGGCTGCGGGCTTCGCCCCGGCCGCTGAGGATTCCACCGGCGCCATCGTCGACGTACGCCCGCGGCGGGCTCGGGTGCCCGCGCCACAGCAACGTCGGCCCTACCGCGCGTCACCGCGGCAAAACAGCGAGACACTGAACGCGGTCGTTTCAGTGCTACGCAAGGTGACTACCGCGCCGTTCGGCAATAGCCGCGTCGACCCAGCGGTGGCGATGTCGCTGCTGGCTGACGCGGCCAAGAAACAAGACACGCTGGTGATCGGCTACCTCGACGCCGCGGGGGTGGCCAGCCAGCGGATGGTGTCGCCGATCGCCATTCGAGGCGGGCAGCTGGTGGCCTTCGATTCGGCGTTGGGACGGCTGCGCGACTTCGCGATCCACCGCATCACGTCGGTGGTGTCGGCCGACAGCCGATAATGGATGACATGCGCGCCACGCCGATGCAGCGCGCGGAGCGCAATGAGGAGGAGTGGCGCTGAATGTCTGACGGACCATTGATCGTGCAGTCCGACAAGACGGTGCTGCTGGAAGTGGACCACGAGCTGGCCGACGCCGCGCGCGCCGCCATCGCGCCGTTCGCTGAGCTCGAGCGCGCACCAGAACACGTGCACACCTATCGCATCACTCCCCTGGCGCTGTGGAATGCCCGCGCGGCCGGCCATGACGCCGAGCAGGTCGTCGACGCGCTGGTCAGTTTCTCCCGCTACGCGGTGCCGCAGCCGTTGCTGGTCGACATCGTCGACACCATGGCACGGTACGGCCGGCTGCAACTGGTCAAAAGCCCGGTGCACGGCCTGACCCTGGTCAGCCTGGATCGCGCGGTGCTCGAGGAAGTACTGCGCAACAAGAAGATCGCACCGATGCTGGGTGCCCGGATCGACGACGACACCGTCGTCGTCCACGGCAGTGAGCGCGGCCGGGTCAAGCAGATGCTGCTCAAGATCGGTTGGCCCGCAGAGGATCTCGCCGGCTATGTCGATGGCGAGGCACATCCGATCAGCCTGGAACTGGGCGACTGGGAGCTACGCGATTACCAGCGGATGGCCACGGACTCGTTCTGGGCTGGCGGCTCCGGGGTGGTGGTGCTTCCGTGCGGTGCCGGCAAGACGCTGGTCGGCGCGGCCGCGATGGCAAAAGCCAGCGCGACGACGCTGATCTTGGTCACCAACATCGTGGCTGCCCGGCAATGGAAACGCGAACTCATCGCGCGCACCTCGCTGACCGAGGAGGAAATCGGTGAATACTCCGGCGAGCGCAAGGAAATCCGGCCCGTCACCATCTCGACGTACCAGATGGTCACCCGCCGAAGTAAAGGCGAATACCGCCATCTGGAACTCTTCGACAGCCGCGACTGGGGGCTGATCATCTACGACGAGGTGCACTTGTTGCCGGCACCGGTGTTCCGGATGACCGCCGACCTGCAGTCGAAACGACGGCTTGGCCTCACCGCCACGTTGATCCGCGAAGACGGCCGCGAGGGCGACGTGTTTTCTCTGATCGGCCCGAAACGCTACGACGCCCCGTGGAAGGACATCGAGGCGCAAGGCTGGATAGCGCCGGCGGAGTGCGTCGAAGTCCGGGTCACCATGACCGACAACGAACGAATGATCTACGCCACCGCCGAACCCGAAGAGCGTTACAAACTGTGCTCGACGGTGCACACCAAAATCGCTGTGGTCAAGTCGATTCTGGACAAACACCCCGGCGAGCAGACCCTGGTGATCGGTGCCTACCTGGATCAGCTCGACGAGCTCGGCGCCGAGCTGAACGCCCCGGTGATCCAGGGGTCCACCAAGACCAAGGAACGCGAGGCGTTGTTCGACGCCTTCCGCACCGGCGAGATATCGACGCTGGTGGTGTCCAAGGTTGCCAACTTCTCCATCGACTTGCCCGAAGCCTCTGTGGCCGTGCAGGTTTCGGGCACGTTCGGCTCGCGTCAGGAGGAGGCGCAACGACTGGGCCGGCTACTGCGACCCAAGGCCGACGGCGGCGGCGCCATCTTCTACTCGGTGGTGGCCCGCGACAGCCTGGACGCCGAATACGCCGCGCACCGGCAGCGCTTCCTGGCCGAGCAGGGCTACGGCTACATCATCCGCGATGCGGATGACCTTCTGGGACCGGCGATTTAGAGCGACAAGATCGATGCGCCCGCCGTTCACCGCGCACCGCGCTTTACGTCCTAGTGCAACTATTGCATAGTGCTATAGTAGTCCTAACTCCATCCGCTGGAGAGGGGGCGCGCATGAAGATCGCCATTGTCGGTGCCGGCATCGCCGGCCCGACGCTTGCGTACTGGCTATGGCGCTATGGCCACGAGCCGACCCTGATCGAAAAGGCGGCTCAGCTCCGCACGGGCGGCTATGTCGTGGACTTTTGGGGTGGCGGGTATGCCGTTGCAGAACGTATGGGACTTGCCGCCGAATTGCACGCCAAAGGATATGCGGTACAGGAGGTGCGACTGGTCGACCAGCATTCGCGCAAGGTGGGGGGCTTTTCGGCTGAGTTGTTCCGGCGGAACCTCGGTGGCCGGTTCGCCACGGTGCCCCGTGGTGATCTGGCGGCCATGATCAATCGCTGCATCGACCACCGTGCCGAAACCCTCTTCGGTGAAAGCGTTTCGGCCATCACACAACACGAGTCGGGCGTGCGGGTCACACTCGAGCGCGGCCGATCACGAGAATTCGACCTGCTCGTCGGCGCGGGCGGCATCCATTCGCCGGTGCGGGATTTGGTGTTCGGCCCGGAATCTCGATTTGAGACCGATCTCGGCTACCGAGTCGCGGCATTCGAAGCCGAGGGCTATCAGCCACGTGATGAACTCGTCTACCTCGCCTACACCATGCCCGGGCGCATGATCGCAAGATTCGCGATGCGCGGTGACAAGACCCTGTTTCTTTTCGTTTTCACCACCGACCACATGAGCGGCCCCGATCCACAGGATGTATCGCAGGCCAAGACCACCCTGCACCAGGTCTTCGGCAACGCGGGCTGGGAATGCCCGGGGATACTGCGCAAACTCGACGGGGCGGCCGATGTGTACTTCGACCGCGTGAGCCAAATCGTGATGGACCACTGGTCGGATGGCCGAGTGGCGCTCATCGGTGACGCCGCGGCCGCGGTTTCGCTGCTGGCCGGCGAGGGGGCGGGGCTGGCGATGGTGCAGGCCTACATACTGGCGGGCGAGCTCAATCGCGCAGGAGCCAATCACCAGGACGCGTTTCGCAGCTATGAACGACAGCTGCGTCCAATCGTTGAGGCCAGGCAGCGATCGGCGCGCGGATTCGCCGCGACGTTCGCCCCAAAGACCGCGCTGGGCCTGTGGACCCGCAATCAGGCGTCCAAACTGCTGAACATTCCGCGGCTGCCCGACTGGGTCGTCCGGCGCGAATTCCGCGACGACATTCCACTACCCGAATACGTCGCGTAGCCGACCGTGAACTAACCCCCAGCAGGTGCGGGCACCTCGCGGATTTAGAGCGACAGGATCGTCGCCGACGCGGTGCCGGGAGCGCCGTACACCTGCGCCAATCCGACCCGCGGGTTGCCGGGCACCTGGCGATCGCCCGCCTCGCCGCGCAGCTGACGCACCAGCTCGTGCACCTGCCGTAGCCCCGATGCGCCGATCGGCTCGCCGTTGGCGATCAATCCGCCATCGGTGTTCACCGGCATCGAGCCGTGAATCTCTGTCGCACCATCGGCCACCAGCTTCTCCTGCTCACCGTCGGCGCACAGTCCCGTCTCGGCCATGTGGATGACCTCGTTGCCGGCGTCGGTGTCCTGGAGTTGGGCGACGTCGACGTCCTCGGGCCCGATGCCCGCGGCCTCGTAGGCCGCCTTGGACGCGTACACCGTCGGGGAGACGTCCTCGTCGAGCGGCGCAAAGGTGGCATGCACCTCATATGCACCGAACGTGCGGGTGCGGATCTCGCAAGCACGCACGTACACCGGCTTGTCGGTGAACTTGTGCGCGATGTCAGCGCGGCACATGATGACGGCCGCGGCGCCCTCGTCGGGCGCGCAGAACATGTACTGCGTCAACGGGTAGTTGAGCACGGTCGAGTTGAGGATCTCCTCAACGGAGATCTCCTTGCGGCGGAAGGCATTCGGATTCAGCGCGCCGTTGCGGAAGTTCTTGTTGGCCACCCGCGCCAGAGTCTCCCGGGAGATGTTGTGGTCGTGCAGGTACTTGTTGGCCTTCATCCCGAAGAACTTGGTGGTGACGAACTGCCCGTTCTGCGCGTACCACTGCGGCAGTGCCAGCTTGGCGGGGTCGTCGGTGAAGGCTCCGCGCGGATGCTTGTCCAAGCCGATGGCGATGCCGATGTCGTACTTGCCCAACCGGATGGTGTCGGCGGTCTGCTGAATGGCACTGGCCGCCGTGGCACAAGCATTGAACACGTTGGTGAAGGTGATGCCGGTCAACCCGACCAATCGGGTCACCGCGTCCGGATTGGACACCTCGTGACTGCCGCCGAAGCCGAACTGGATGTCTTTCCACTGCACACCCGCATCGGTGAGCGCGCTTTGGATGGCCTCGGCGCCCATCTGCATCGCGGTCTTGTCGAACCTGCCGAAGGGATGCAGGCCCACACCGATGATGGCTACATCGTTGGTCATCTCAGGCTCCTTGTGGTTCTAGACCGGCTGGAAAGCGAACGTGATGATCTCGTTGCCGTCCGCGTCAGTGGCGAACGGCACCATGGTGAGCTCGACCTCCTGGCCGAACTGGAGTTTGGCCGGGTCGTTTTCGGTCAGCCGGCCCTCGACGCGGATCACGTCGCCGAGCTGAACCAGGCCCACACCGAACGGCACGAAGTCCTTGCCCGTCGGGCCGGCATAGGGAGCCCCGGGCGGGAATCCCTGGGTGGTCCACGCCACCACGGTGCCATTCCGCGGCAACAGCACGTCGCTCATTGCCCCGCCACTGCACCGCGGGCACCGCTCCTGCACCGGGAAGGTGGTGGCGCCGCAATCACCGCACCGACTGCCGATGAGCTGCGGGTTCTCCTCAGGCCAGGTTGAAATCTCGGGAGCGAGTGCCTTCTGCATCGAGGGGGTCCTCCGTCGTCCGTGAACAGATTTATGCTCACTGAACCGTATAACAGCCTTCCGAAAAGTGGAAATGGCATTCTCATGGCCCGCATCGGTGCCGAACGCTTGTTGATCGCGAGAGGGCGATATCTTGGCGCTATGACGGTCACGGTGATACTCGAGCTCAAATTCAAACCCGACGAGGTCGCTGCGGGGCGCGAGCTGATGGGCCGGACGCTGCAAGACACCCGGGCATTCAAGGGAAACGTCCGCACCGACGTGCTGGTCGACGAGGACGACGAAGCGCACTGGCTCATCTACGAAATCTGGGAGACGGTCGACGACGACGACGCCTACCGCGCGTTTCGCGCCGGCGAAGGCAAGGTGACACAGCTACCTCCCCTGCTGGCCGCCCCTCCGGTCAAGACGCGGTACACCACCACCGACATCTGAGCGCGCCCTAGCTCAGCGCGGGAATGACTTCGCGCTCGAACAATTCGATGCCGGAGCGGTCGTAGGCGGCTTCCGGGAAGTAGACGATCGCGTACTCGCAGCCGAGGTCGCGGATCTTGGTCAGCCGCTCGACCACCTGTTCCGTCGTGCCCGTCGCCGAGTCGGGAAGGCTGGTGGTCATCGAATCCGCAAGGGCCTCAGGCACATAGTTGACCAGCCGGTCGCGCACCCGCTGCTGGCGGTCTTTGACCTCGGCCTCAGAGGTGCCGATGATGGCGGTGAAGTTGGCCGAGCGCACGATGGCATCGAAGTCGGTGCCCAGGTCCCGGCAATGCTCGGCAAGCACCTCCGACTTGTGGGCAAACGCCTCGGGCTCCGGCGTGAAATTGGTGTACTGCGCATACTTCGCCGCGATGCGCAGCGTCACCTTCTCGCCCCCGCCGGCAATCCACAGTGGAATTCCGTTGTCCTGCAGCGGCTTCGGTTCGACGATCGCGCCGTCGACCTGATAGTGCTTGCCGTCGAGGCTGACCTTGCCGTCACGCCAGGCGTCACGCATGATCTGCACGCCTTCGTCCAGCCGGCCCAACCGCACGCCGGCCGAAGGGAATCCGTAACCGTAAGCGCGCCATTCGTGTTCGTACCAGCCGCCGCCGATACCCATCTGGATGCGGCCTCCCGAGATGATGTCGGCAGTGGCCGCCACCTTGGCCAGGTAAACGGGATTGCGGTAGCTCATTGCCGTGCACATTTGGCCGAGCTTGATCCGCGAAGTGGTCGCAGCATAGGCCGACATCAACGACCAGGCCTCGTGCGTCGCTTCCGCGCTCGGCATCGGGACGGTATGGAAATGGTCGTAGACCCACACCGAGTCCCAGGCGCTGCCGTCGGCGTAGGCCGCCAAGTCCCGCATCACCGCCCAGTGTTTCGCGGGGTCGATGCCTACCAGATCCATCCGCCAGCCCTGCGGAATGAAGAAAACAAAGCGCATGGTTAGCGACTCTAGCTGTCGGCGAGGCGAGCCGGAATGGCCTGAATTGCGTCGTTCGCTCACAGCAGATCGCTATGAACGGCCCAGCCTGCACTTGGCAACGGGACGGTAAATGAATGCATGACAAGCAAGGTGACCCAAGTGATTTTGGCCGGCGCGGGCGCTGTCGCGGCACTCGTACTATTCAGCGGCACACACCCGGGAGACCCTGCAACCCACGCCGCGTCCGGCCCGGGTGAGTCCAATGCCCGCATCGTCAACGTCGACGACGACGGCGGCGTCAACGACAACGGCCAGACCTCTGGCGATATCTTCACGCAGAACGCTCAGGACCAGAGCACCGCGAGCGGGGCGGGAACCTAACCGGCGTCAGACCCCCAGCGCGGCCAGTGCGGCTTCGACTGAGGTCGCGCGCAACGCCTCATAGGGGGTGTCCGGAAACTGTAAGCAGCAGTCCTGCAGGCCGCCAAAAGCCACCACCGCCCGGGTGGACTGCGCGAGCGTTAGCCGCGAGCCAAACACCAACTTGCCCAGCCGATCACGCCACGCCAGCACTTTGTCGATGAGGCCGAGGTCGGCCAGCATGGTCGATTCGGTGAGCACCAGCACGATGTACTCACGGTGCCGGTAGTGGAAATCGAAATAGCCTTCTAGCAATTCGCGGGGATCGATGTCGCGGTGGCCTTCCTGCTCGGCGACAAACCGCTCGCCGTCCTCGATCAACGGCATCACGATGCTGCGCACCAGTTCTTCGCGGGAAGTGAAGTGGTAGTACAACGCGGGTTTGGTGATCCCCAGCCGGTCCGCAATGTCCTGCAGGCTGGTCCGCTGCACGCCATGTTGAAGGAACAGCTCCCGGGCGACCTCCTGGATGCGCCGGCGGGTATCCGACCGCGGTCTCGTCACCCGAAAATTTTAGCTGACTTACCGATAGGTAAGTGATATGTTAGGGTCACCTAACTCGAAGGAGGTCGGCATGCGGATTCTCATCTCGGGGGCGAGCATCTCGGGCCCCGTACTGGCGTACTGGCTTACCCGCCACGGGTTTGATGTCACGATCGTCGAGCGCGCGTCCCAGTTGCGGAAGACCGGTGGCCACGCCGTCGACCTGTTCCGCCCGGCCATGGAAATCTCGGCAAAGATGGGCGTGCTGCCACAGATCGAGGCGCTCGCCACCGGGACCAACGAGCTGACCATGTATCGCGAGGGCGTCCAGCGACCGGCGCACGTGGATCTGAACAAAGTCTTCGGCGCGTCATCCGACCGGCATGTCGAGATCATGCGCGACGACCTCAGCGAGGCCTATTATCTCGCGGGCCGCGATGACGTCGAGTACCTCTTCGGCGACTCGATCACGTCCATCTCACCCGACGGTGACGTCACCTTCGAGCACAACAAGCCACGCACGTTCGACGTCGTCATCGGCGCCGACGGTCTGCACTCCAACGTCCGGCACCTGGTCTTCGGTGAGGACGCCGGGCGCACCAGGTTCCTCGGCGGTTACCTGGCGGTGGAGTCGGTGCCGAAATCACTTGCCCGCAATGGGGAAATGGCCGTACACATGGGCGCCGGCCGGATGGCGGGGATCTACACCGCGCAACCCCTCGATGACGCGCGTGCGCTGTTCATGTTCCGCAGCAAGGAAGAACTACAATACCACCACCGAGATGTCTTGCGGCAGAAGGAGTTATTGCGGACGACCTTTGCCGGCATGGATCCGGCGGTGGACGGTTGGCTCGCAGAGCTCGACCAGGCGCCGACCTTCTACTTCGACTCGATCATCCAGCTGGAGTTGGACACCTGGTCGCGTGGGCGGGTGGCACTGGTGGGCGACGCCGGGTACTGCCCCGGACCGGCGGTCGGCGGCAGCACCAGCATCGCGGTGCTGGGCGCCTATGTGCTGGCGGGCGAATTGGCAGAAGCCAAAGGCGATTACACGCGCGCGTTCCCGGCCTACGAACGGGCGATGGCCGACGCGGTCCGGCGCAGCCGTACCTTTGCGCGAGCGGCCGCCAAGACCATCGTCCCGGGCTCGCGGGCCGGAGTCTGGGCGCTGACCCGAGCCGCCCGGCTGATCTCGGTGCTCCCAGCCGGTCTCACCAGAGCCGTCGCCAAGATGAACGCCAACGGCGCCCGCCTCTACGACTCGATGGTGTACAAGGAGTACGCCGACGTTTGACAGAATGGCTCCAGCGAACCAGAGGCGCCTGCCACGAAAGGAACGAACTGCGATGGAGCTTGCCGGTGTCGGGATTTGGAGCAGTCAACTGCGCTACGGCGACCCAGCCGAATCCGCCGACGCGGCAGCAGAATTAGACGAGCTGGGATTCACGGCGCTGTGGATTCCGGATGTCGGCGGGCAGGTGTTCGACGCGGTTGCCCGACTGCTCGGCGCCACCAAGCGCACGGTCATCGCGACCGGGATCCTGAACCTGTGGATGCACGCGCCCGGCGACGTGGCCGAAAGCTATGCCGCGCTGACCGCGGAGCACGGGGACCGGTTCCTGTTGGGGATCGGCGTCAGCCATGCACCGCTGATCGACGCCGGTGAGCCCGGGCGATACCGCAAACCGCTGGCCGCGACCGCCGCGTTTCTGGACGGACTGGATGCCGCGCCGGAGCCGGTTCCCACCGAGAGCCGGGTGCTCGCCGCGCTCGGCCCGAAGATGCTGGACTTGTCGGCCACCCGCGCCCGCGGCGCACACCCTTACCTGGTCACACCCGAGCACACCGCCAGTGCCCGTTCGACTTTGGGCGAGGGTCCGCTGCTGCTACCCGAGCAGACGGTAATCCTCACCGATAGCGAACAGGAGGCCCGCCGCGTCGGAACCGACTGGCTGCGCTCCTATTTGGCGCTACCCAACTACGCCAACAATCTCCTGCGCAGCGGGTTCTCCGAAGACGATGTGGCACAGGTCAGCGATCGGCTTTTCAACGCGATCATCGCGTGGGGCGACGAAGACGCCATTCTGCGCAGGGTCGACGAACATCGTGCTGCCGGCGCCGACCACGTCTGCGTCCAGGTGCTGCTGGCCGATCCGCAGGCCTTCCCGCGTGAGCAATGGCGCCGGATCGCCGCCGCAATTTAGCGCTGTTTAGGCATACGGTTGGAGCATGGCCTCTAAGCACACCCTGTTTCGGGTCTTCTGCCGCATCGGCTTTACCCCGTGGGACGGTCATCCGATCGCACCAAATCTGCAGGACTTAGTCGAGGGGACCCATGACACGCCCCCGCTGCCCGTTGGATCAGCCCTTGATCTCGGATGCGGTACCGGGGACTCGTCGATCTACCTTGCACAACACGGGTGGAGAGTCACCGGCGTCGACTTTGTGCCGAAAGCTCTCGACAAGGCGCGGGCCAAGGCCGCCAACTTGCCGGTCGACTTCGTCGGGGCCGACGTCACGCGACTAAGTCAGACCGGGATCGGTACGAACTTCCAGTTGATCGTCGACAACGGCTGCCTACACAACATGAGCGACAACGACCGCGATGCCTACGCTCGCGAGGTCAGTGCGGTAGCTGCGCCGAATGCACGGCTGTTCATTGTCGCGTTCCTGCCCGGCGGAAGGTTCGGCGTGCGAGGCGTCGAGCCCGCCGAAATGGAACGACGATTCGTCCCCTCCTGGACGCTGCTGTCCGCCGGGAACGAGGGGCAGCTGGACCGCGAGCAAACGCCGGCGCGCTACTACCTCTTCCAGCGCAGCGCCTAACCTTCGAGCGTGAGCAACCGTTACGTCAGCGAGGCGGGCGGCAGGAAGCGGTCGCCGTATTTGGCGGCCAGTTCCTTGGCCCGGGCCACGAAGGCTTCCTTGCCGGTACCACCGGCGCCGGAGTAGCCGACGATGAACTGCGCGCTACCACCGGTGTACGGCGGGAAGCCGATGCCCATGATCGACCCGATGTTGGCGTCAGCGGTAGTCATCAGCACGTTCTCGTCGAGGCACTTCTGCGTCTCCAGCGCCTCGGCGAACAGCATCCGGTCGATCATGTCCTGCAGCGGCGGCTGCGAGGAGCCCGATTTGAACGTCTCGCGCAGTCCCGGCCACAGGCTGGTGCGCTTGCCGTCGACGTACTCGTAGAAGCCGGCGCCCTTCAACCGCGACGGCCGGCCAAGCTCGATCATCTTCTCGACGACGGCCTCCGCAGGGTGCGGCTCGTAGGTGCCACCCGCGTCCTCGACACCCTTGCGGCTGGCGACGGCGATCTTGTGCATCAGCTCCAAGTTGAGCTCGTCGGACAGCTGCAGCGGCGGCGCCGGGTAGCCGGCCTGCGAGCCGGCGTGCTCGACACTGGCCGGCTCGACACCCTCGCCGAGCATCGCAAGCGCCTCGTTCACGAACGTGCCGATAACGCGGCTGGTGAAGAAGCCGCGGCTGTCGTTGACGACGATCGGGGTCTTGCCGATGGCCAGCGTGTAGTCGAACACCCGGGCCAGCGCCTCGTCAGAAGTCTTCTCGCCCTTGATGATTTCGACCAGCGGCATCTTGTCGACCGGCGAGAAGAAGTGGATCCCGATGAAGTCCTCCTGCCGCTTCACGCCGGTCGCCAGACCGGTGATCGGCAGCGTCGAGGTGTTCGACCCGAGCAGCGCGTTGGGCTCGACGATGTCCTCGATCTCCTGGAACACCTTGTGCTTGAGGTCCTGGCTTTCGAAGACGGCCTCGATCACGAAGTCGACGCCCTTGAAGTCGGCGGGGTCGGCGGCCGGCGTGATGCGTGCCAGCAGCGCCTTGCTCTTCTCCTCGGTCGTCTTGCCACGCTGAAGTGCTTTGGCCTCAAGCTTTTCCGAGTAGTTCTTGCCCTTTTCGGCGGCCTCTAGGCTGACGTCCTTGAGCACCACGTCGTAGCCGGCCTTGGCCGAGACGTACGCGATGCCCGCGCCCATCATGCCCGCGCCGAGCACGCCGATTTTGTTGATCTTGACCGGCGCGATGCCGTCGGGTCGCGAACCGCCGCCGTTGATGGCCTGCAGGTCGAAGAAGAACGCCTGGATCATGTTCTTGGCGACCTGGCCGGTGACCAGCTGGGTGAAGTAGCGGCTCTCGATGCGGCTGGCGGTGTCGAAGTCCACCTGTGCGCCCTCGACGGCCGCGTCCAGGATGGCCCGCGGCGCCGGCATCGGCGCACCCTTGAGCTGCTTCTTCAGCAGCGCCGGGAACGACGGCAGGATGCCGGCCAGCGCCGGGCTGGACGGAGTGCCGCCAGGCATCTTGTAGCCCTTGGCATCCCACGGCTGGGTGTGCGATTCGGGGTTGGCCTTGATCCACGCCTTGGCCGCGGGTACCAGCTCCTCGACCGAGCCGACGAGCTCGTCGACCAGGCCGTTCTCCTTGGCTTGCGCGGGCTTGAACCGGGTGCCTTGCGACAGGATGTTCATGAACGCGTTCTGGATGCCGAACATCCGCACAGTGCGGGTCACCCCGCCGCCGCCGGGCAGCAGGCCCAGCGTCACCTCAGGGAACCCAACCACAAGGCCCTTGACGTCCGCGGCAATGCGGTGGTGACAGGCGAGCGTGATCTCCAGGCCGCCGCCGAGCGCGGCGCCGTTGATGGCGGCTACCACGGGCTTGCCGAGGGTCTCCAGCGCGCGCAGGTCACGCTTGACGGACTCGACGGTGTCGAACGCCTCGCCGGCGTTTTCCGGGCCGAGCTGGATCATGCCCTTCAGGTCACCGCCGGCGAAGAAGGTCTTCTTCGCGCTGGTGATGACCACACCGGTGATCGAATCCTTCTCTGCCACAAGGCGTTCGACTGCGTTATGCATCGACTCGGCGTAGTGCTCGTTCATGACGTTGGCCGATCCGGTGGGGTCGTCCAAGGTCAGGGTGACGATGCCGTCCCCGTCTTTGTCCCACTGAATGGTGTTCTCTGCCATGGCCTTAAACCCTCTCAATGATGGTCGCGACACCCATGCCGCCGCCGATGCACAGCGTGATCAGCGCGCGACGCGCGTTGCGGCGCTCGAGCTCGTCGACCATGGTTCCGGTGATCATGGCGCCGGTGGCGCCCAGCGGGTGGCCCATCGCGATGGCGCCACCGTTGACGTTGAGCTTCTCGTCCGGGATGTTGAGGTCCTTCTGGAACTTCAACACAACCGACGCGAACGCCTCGTTGAGTTCGAACAGGTCGATGTCGTCGATGGTCAGGCCCGCGCGGTCGAGCACCTTCTTGGTGGCGGGGGTCGGGCCGGTGAGCATGATGACCGGGTCGGCACCGCTGGTGGCGGTCGCCACGATGCGCGCCCGCGGAGTCAGCCCCTGCGACTTGCCCGCGGCCTCGGAGCCGACCAGCACCAGCGCGGCACCGTCGACGATGCCCGAGCTGTTGCCACCGGTGTGGACGTGGTTGATCTTTTCGACCCAGTGGTACTTCTGCAGCGCCACGTCGTCGAAGCCGCCCATCTCGCCGACGCCGTCGAAGGCGGTCTTCAGCTTGCCGAGGCTCTCCACGGTGGACCCGGGCCGCATGTGCTCGTCGTGGTCGAGGATGACCAGGCCGTTCTGGTCGCGCACCGGAATCACCGACTTGGCGAAGTAACCGCCCGACCACGCGGCGGCGGCGTTCTCCTGCGAACGGGCCGCGTAGGTGTCGACGTCTTCGCGGGAGAAGCCCTCGATGGTCGCGATCAGGTCGGCGCCGATGCCCTGCGGCACGAAACCGATCCGGTAGTTGGTCTCCGGGTCGGTCGCCCACGCGCCACCGTCGGAGCCCATCGGAACGCGGCTCATCGACTCGACACCACCGGCCAGCACCAGGTCGTCCCAGCCGGAGCGCACCTTCTGGGCAGCGGTGTTGACGGCCTCCAGGCCCGAGGCGCAGAACCGGTTGAGCTGCACGCCGCCGGTGGTCTCCGGCAACCCGGCCACCAAGGCAGCGGTACGGGCGATGTCACCACCCTGGTCACCGACCGGCGAAACCACGCCGAGGATCAGGTCGCTGATCAGGTTCTCGTCCAGGTCGGGGTTGCGCCTGCGTAGCTCGTCGACCAGGCCGACGACCAGATTCACCGGCTTGACCTCGTTCAGCGATCCGTTGCGTTGCTTGCCGCGGGGTGTGCGGATGGCCTCATAGATGAAGGCTTCTTCGGACATGTCGACTTCCTCTTCACAAATGGGTTTTCGGGTCCGTCTCACTGCACCCTAACAGGGGCTCCCGGCCAACCTGTTGGTTGGGCAAGTCTGCCCTGTTCAGCGGTCGACGCGAGTGTGAAGTTAGTTTCACGCTCGACGCCGACCGTGAAGTTAGTTTCACGTTCGGGCCGCGGTGTGGCTTGGCTCGATACTCACCCTAAGCTCGACGACCATGACGGTGTCGCGATTGCGGCCCTACGCGACCACGGTGTTCGCCGAAATGTCGGCGCTGGCCGCGCGGATCGGCGCGGTGAACCTGGGGCAGGGCTTTCCCGACGAGGACGGACCCCCGGCGTTGCTGAAGGCCGCGCAAGACGCGATCGCCGATGGTGCCAACCAGTACCCACCGGGGATCGGTATCGCTCCGCTGCGCCACGCCATCGCGGCACAGCGCAAGCGCCACTTCGGCCTCGAGTACGACCCCGACACCGAGGTCTTGGTGACGGTCGGCGCGACCGAGGCCATTGCCGCAGCGGTCATCGGCCTGGTCGAGCCCGGCTCGGAGGTATTGCTGATCGAACCCTTCTACGACTCCTACTCACCGGTGGTCGCGATGGCCGGCGCGCGCCGTGCAGCCGTACCGCTGGTCGCCGACGGCCGCGGCTTCGCGCTGGACACTGACGCGCTGCGGCGGGCGGTGACACCGGCGACCCGGGCGCTCATCGTCAACTCGCCGCACAACCCCACCGGCGCCGTGCTGAGCGCGACCGAACTGCAGGCCATCGCCGAGATCGCGGTGGCGGCCGACCTTTTGGTGATCACCGATGAGGTCTACGAGCACCTGGTGTTCGACGGCCGTCGCCATCTGCCGCTGGCCGGTTTCGACGGCATGGCGGAACGCACCATCACCATCTCCAGCGCGGCCAAGATGTTCAACTGCACCGGCTGGAAGATCGGGTGGGCTTGCGGCCCAGCGGAACTCATCGCCGGCGTGCGCGCGGCCAAACAGTATCTGACCTATGTCGGCGGCGCGCCGTTCCAGCCCGCGGTGGCCCTGGCGCTGGACACCGAGGACGCGTGGGTGGCCGAACTCCGGCGCTCGCTGCAAGCCCGACGCGATCGGCTGGCCGCGGGCCTCGCCGACATCGGTTTCACGGTGCACGACAGCTACGGCACTTATTTCCTCTGCGCCGACCCCCGTCCACTCGGGTACGACGACAGCACGACGTTCTGCGCGGCACTACCAGAAAAGGTTGGCGTGGCTGCCATTCCGATGTCGGCATTCTGCGATCCGGCGGCACCGCATGCCGAGCTGTGGAATCACTTGGTGCGCTTCACCTTCTGCAAGCGCGACGACACTCTCGACGAGGCGATCAAAAGACTGTCCGCGCTCAAGACCGCTTAGGATCCTTGTCACCCATCACGCGCTTTCGCAGGCCCTCCAGCGCGGCGTAGAGGACTTTGTTGCCGGCCGACTTCACCCAGAACCCGGGCAGCGGCGCCCTGAGCTCGATCGTGAGGCTGAACCGCACCCGGGTCTTGTCGTCGCCCTCGCGTTGCAGCTCATATTCGCCGTGCTGGGCATGTTGCTGGGCGGTCTTCTGCGCGTCCCAGACCATCCAGTCGGGGCCCCAGTGATATTCGACTATTTCGGTATCGGCGATGCCGCTCACCCTGATCGTCATTCTCACGTGGTGTGGCAGGCCGTCGGGATATCGGTCGACGACCTCGACCCGCTTGTGCAACGGCGACCAGGAGGGCACGGCGTCCATGTCGGCCAGCGCCTCCATGATTACTTCCTGGGGCGCCTCAATGACAATTTCAGACGATGCGCGTATGGCCACCGCCTACAAATTAGCAATCGCGGGCCCTCGTGAACTGAAAATTACGGTGTCTTATCCGAACCGCCGCCCATGATCAGGTCGCGCAGCCCCGTCACCGAGGCGTCAAGGACATGTTCCATTGCGCGCCTGACGACGAATCCGGGAATGGGCCCCGCCGGTTCGACAGTGATATCGAACCGCACCCGCGTCTTGTCGACACCCTCGGGTTTGAGGTTGTACTCCACATGCTGGCCGTGCTGTTGGGAGGTTCCTTTGGCGTCGTACACCACCCAGTCCGGGCCCCAGTGATATTCCAGGACCTCTTTATCGACGAGGCCGAAAATCCGGATGGTGGTTTTCACGTGGTGCGCGCGGCCGTCGGGATAACGGTCGATTACTTCGATCCGTTTATGCAGCGGCGACCAGGATTCCAGCACGTTGACGTCCTCGAGCGCCCCCATGACCACGTCAAGCGGCGCATCCACTATGAATTCACGTGATGCCTTTACAGCCACTGAGTTAAACCTAGCAACCCCACACCACGCACGGAACGTGTTCGGGGTAGTTATTAGCTACCAGTTGATTTCGTTGATCGGCGTGGTAGCGGCCGGCGGCGGCCCGACGGGCCCGGCCGGTGTTCGGGAGAAGCGCGGAGCGGGTGCGGCCTGCTCGACGCCGTGGGCGGTGATCACCGTCGACCGCGCGTTCAAATGGTTGTCGGTGGCGGCCTCGCTCCACGTCAGCACCGGCGTCACGCAGGCGTCGGTGCCGGCGAAGACCTGGGTCCACTCGTCACGCGTCCGGCTGGCGAACCGCTGCGCGAAGACGTCGTACATCTGCTGGTACGAACCGATTTCGAGCTGGCCCGGCACCTCGTCCGGCGACAGGCCGAGGCCGCTGAGCAACGCCGCGAAGAATTGCGGCTCGATGGCGCCGACGGCCATGTACTTGCCATCGGAGGTCTCATAGCAGCGATAGAACGGGGCGCCGCCGTCGAGCAGAAACGATTCCCGCCTGTCGCGCAGGCTGCCAATTCCCTTCATGGTCCACATCATTTGGGCCAGCACACTGACCCCGTCGACCATCGCGGCGTCGACTATCTGACCCTTGCCCGACCGTTCCCGCTCGTACAGCGCGACGGCGATACCGAGCAGCACCAGCATCGAACCGCCGCCGAAATCGGCGACCAGGTTCAGCGGCGGCATCGGCGGCCGGTCGGCGTAGCCCAGGGCCGACAACGCGCCGGTCTGCGACAAATAGTTGATGTCGTGACCCGCGGTCGAAGCCAGCGGCCCGTCCTGCCCCCAGCCGGTAATCCGGGCGTAGATCAGCCGCGGATTGACCGCCGCGCAGTCGTCGGGTCCGATGCCGAGTCGCTCGCAGGTGCCGGGCCGGAAGCAGTCCAGCAGCACATCGGCCTTGGCGGCAAGCTCCAGCAAGGCGCCCGGCTGCGACTTGACGTCCAGGTCGACGATGCGCTTGCCGCGGTGCAACAGGTCGCGGTCCTCGGCCGGCATCGTCACGCCCGTTTGGTGGCGACCCGCTTCGCCCGGCTTCGCCGCGCTTGCGATCGCCACGCCACCGGGGCGGCGCACCCGCACCACGTCGGCACCCAAATCGGCGAGCACCATCCCCGCGTGCGGCCCGGGTCCGATGCCGCCGAGTTCGATGACTTTGACCCCGGCCAGCGGCCCCCCGCTGGTCACGGCGGCTATTTACCCTTCTTCACCTGCAGCACCCGCTTGCGCAGGCCCTCGGTGCCGGTGTCGACGGTGCCCTTGATGGCGCGCTTCAAGACGAACCCGGGCAGCGGTACCACCGGGTCGACGCTGAGCTGGAACTTAACCTTGGTGGCGTCGCCGTCGGGCGTCAGCTTGTAGGACGCATCCTGTGACCGCTGCTGACCGGAGCTGATCAGCGTCCAGCTCACCTCGTTGTCGCCCCACGTGTACTCGATCACCTGCTCGTCGGTGATGCCCGCGGCTTTGACTTTCATCTTGACCTTGGTGGGGCGCCCGTCGGCGCCTCGCTCGAGAATCTCAACGCTCTGGTGGGGCGGCGACCACTCGGGAGCCGACTCGAGATCGGCGATGACATCGAGGATCTCTTGCGGGCTGGCTTCGATAACAACTTCGCGGGTTTCGTTGATCGCCATGGCCCGCACGATAGCGAAACGGCGTCCGGCCGGTGGCGAATTCGACCGAGCGTACCGTCGACTTCGTGACTGATACCACGCCCGACGCGAGTTCCGTGGACTCCGTCTACACCATCGGTGACTATCTGTTGGACCGTCTCGCCGAGCTTGGCGTCTCGGAGATCTTCGGCGTTCCCGGCGACTACAACCTGGAATTCCTCGACCACATCGTCGCGCATCCGAGAATTCGGTGGGTCGGTAACGCCAATGAGTTGAACGCCGGCTACGCCGCCGACGGGTACGGACGGCTACGCGGAATGTCAGCCGTGGTAACAACATTCGGAGTGGGCGAACTCTCCGCGACCAATGCGGTGGCCGGCAGCTACGCCGAGCACGTGCCCGTCGTGCATATCGTCGGCGGCCCCTCCAAGGACGCCCAAGGGACCAGACGGGCGCTGCACCATTCGCTCGGCGACGGCGACTTCGAGCACTTCTTCCGCATCAGCCGCGAAATCACCTGCGCTCAAGCCAATCTCATGCCGGCAACGGCATGCCGGGAGATCGACCGGGTGCTGTCTGAGGTGCGCGAGCAGAAGCGGCCCGGCTACATACTGATGTCCACCGATGTGGCACGCTTCCCGACCGAGCCCCCCGAAGCACCGCTGCCCCGCTACACCGGCGGCACCAGCCCTCGCGCGCTGTCGATGTTCGTCGACGCGGCGCGCGAGCTCATCGGCGACAACCGGTTGACCGTGCTGGCCGACCTGCTGGTCCACCGCTTGCAGGTGGTCAAAGAGCTCGAGGCACTACTGACCGCCGACGTGGTGCCCTACGCCACGCTGATGTGGGGCAAGAGCCTGCTCGACGAGAGCTCACCCAACTTCCTCGGGATCTACGCCGGCGCGGCCAGCGCACCGGCGGTGCGCGCCGCGGTTGAGGACGCACCCGTGTTGGTCACCGCCGGGGTGGTATTCACCGACATGGTGAGCGGCTTCTTCAGCCAGCACATCGACCCGGCCCGGACCATCGACGTCGGGCAATATCAGAGCACGGTGGCCGGCCACGTGTTCGCACCGTTGGAAATGGGCGCCGCGCTCGGGGCGCTGGCCGAGATCCTGACGCGGCGCGGGATCAGCTCACCACCGGTGGCGTCACCCAATGGCCAAGAGCCCGAAGCCGGAGCGCAAGCGCCCGCACGTGATCAGCCACTCACTCAGGAGATGGTGTGGGACCGGCTGTGCAACGCGCTGACACCCGGGAACGTGGTGCTCGCCGATCAAGGAACCTCCTTCTACGGTATGGCGGACCACCGGCTTCCCAAGGGGGTCACATTCATCGGCCAACCCCTATGGGGCTCAATCGGTTACACGTTGCCCGCGGCGCTCGGCGCGGCGGTCGCGCACCCCGACCGCAGGACGGTGCTGCTGATCGGTGACGGCGCCGCACAACTGACCGTGCAGGAACTCGGCACCTTCTTTCGCGAAGGGTTGTCCCCCGTCATCGTCGTGGTCAACAACGACGGCTACACGGTCGAACGGGCAATTCATGGGGAGACGGCGCCCTACAACGACATCGTCAGCTGGAGTTGGACCGACATTCCCAACGCGCTGGGGGTGGTCGATCACCTCGCGTTCCGCGCGCGAACCTATGGCGAACTCGACGACGCGCTCAGCGCGGCGGCCGGGCATCAGGATCGCATGGTGCTCGTCGAGGTGGTGTTGCCGCGCATGGAGATTCCGCCCCTGCTGGTCGAACTCGTTCAACCCATGTCACCGGACGGCAGTTGGCGCCGCTGAGCCGCGACCCGAAACCTAGGCCGGGTTCGGCTTCGACGATTTGAGTATGGCCTGGACGGTTCGCCGACAACGGCCGCAGTCGGCGCCCGCCCCGCAGGCGTGGGCGACGGCCTTTGTCGTCGTTGCCCCGGCATTGACGACATCCGTGACCGTCTGGCTGGTGACTCCGTTACACAGGCAGACGAACATCGAGCGGTCGGCCCACTTAACTCTCGATGCGCATGATGTTGGAGAACTGGCCGACAAACAGCGGCGGGTACGGCCCCACCCCCGCGCCCGACATCCATTGGGCCGCGGCGTCGGGGTGCTCGATCCACTGCCGCGCGCTCTGTTCGTCGGGGAACTCCTGCAGGATCAGTACCTCGTGATTGTCGTCGAAAGCCCGGAATACCCAAGTCTTTCGGATGCCGGCCGCGGTGAACCTGTCCATCGCCGAGTCGACGCCCGCGGTCAGCGCCGCCACGTCGTCGACCGACGCGATAGCGGCCACCACGACCCCGGGCACCTCTGCAGACGACGGAGGCGCCGGGACGAATCTGTCGATGATCTCTCCGGCGAACACCGCGGGGATGTCCTCGACACCCGCCTCGTCGAACCAGTCAAAGAAGACCCGCGATCGCAGCAACTCCACGATCGGCTCACGACTGTGCAGACCGATCATCACCAGTACCCGGCCGTAATCGTGCGTTGACGTATAGACCAGAACGTGATGGGCGCCGATGTCGGAGAGGGCGGTCCTGTTGCGCTCGAGCAGCGGCCACACCCGGCTCGGATCCGGGACCCGATAGTCCGACGCAATCACCATCGAGTGAATGTCGCCGTTGGTCATCGAAGTCGGTCCTTCATCACCTTTCCCGTCGCGTTGAGTGGGAGTGAATCAAGGAACTGTACCGCGCGCGGCACCTTGAATCCGGCCATGCGGTCACGGCACCAGCCGATCAATTCGTCGGCACCGACATCACCACCCCGGACAACAAAAGCCTTGCCCACCTGCCCGAGTCGCTCGTCGGGAACACCGATCACTGCCGCCTGCGCTACGGCCGGGTGGCTCAGCAGGAATCCCTCGATCTCGGCCGGGTAGGCGTTGAAGCCACCGACGATGAACATGTCCTTTTTGCGGCCGACGATGCGCAGGCGCCCGGTGTCGGTGAAATTTCCCAGGTCTCCGGTGTGTAGCCAGCCGTCGTCGTCGATCGCTTGCGCGGTGGCCGCGGGGTCATCGAGGTAGCCCTGCATGACGCCGTAACCGCGGGCGAGCACCTCCCCGTCGTCGGCAATGCGCACCTCGACGCCCTCACACGGCACGCCCGCCGTGGTGGCGACGTCCTCGAAGGAATCGCCGGGCAAGGACAGCGTGACGTTGCCGGCCTCGGTGAGTCCGTAACCGGTCATCAGCGTCTGGAACGGCAGTTCGTCGTGGATGCGGCGGACCAGCTCGACAGGGATGTCGGCGGCGCCGGTCACGCCGGCCCGCAACGTCGACAGCTTGGACTTGTCCCCCACCGTCAGCAACGAGTGGTATAACGTCGGCGGCCCGGGAAGCATCGTGATGGCTTCGCGCGCAATGAGTTCGACGACGGTGTCGACGTCGAACACCGCGACCGGCAGCATCGTCGCACCGCGCAGGAAAGACGTGATGAGTCCCGCTTTGAGGCCGAACGTGTGGAAATACGGGTTGATCTGCAGGTAGCGGTCACCCCGGCGCAGGTCCGCGAGCGTCGCCCACTCCTCGTACATGCGCAGCGTTTGGCGGTGGTTCATCATCGCGCCCTTCGGGCGGCCGGTCGTGCCCGAGGTGAAGATGATGTCCGAGATGTCGCAGCCGCTCACCGCCCGCTCGAACGGGGAACCGCTGGGAAGGAAGTCGGACTTCAGATCGATGACCGGCGTCCCCGCGGGCGCGGTGTAGTCCTGGCCCAGAAATCCCTTCTGCACCAGGACGGCCTTCACTCCGCTGCGGGCGATGATGTCGCCCGCTTCTTCGGTCTTGAACCGCGTGTTGACCGGCACCAGCACACCGCCCGCGGTGAGCAGTCCGAACGCCGCGATGATCCACTCCGCCGAGTTGGGCGCCCAGACGGCGACCCGGTCACCCTTGTCGACACCGAGGTCCGCGAATGCGCCTGCGGCACAACGAATTCGCTCGACGAGTTCGGTGAACGTGAAGCGCAGCGGACCGTCGACGACCGCTTCTGCATCGCCGAACCGGTCCGCCGCGCTCAAGACCATCTCGGGGATGGTCTGCCAGTTTGGCTGGTCCGTCACACCGTGACGAGACGAGACAGGTTTCCACCCATGATCTTTGCCTGGTCGTCGACGGACAGGTGCGACAGCGCGTTGACGTAGAACGTCGGCTCCGCCAGCCCTTCCGGGTGCGGCCAGTCCGAGCCGTACAAAACCTGATCCACCCCGACCAGGTTGACTAGATCGTCGATGCCGTCCTCGAAGAACGGGCTGACGTGGATTCGGTTCTTGACCATCTCGACGGGGTCGCTCGGGAAGGCTTCCGGGGCCTTGCGGAAGACCTCGGCCAGGCCGTCGAGCAGCGGGGTCATCCACTTCGAACCGGCCTCGACGATCGCCACCTTCAGCTTGGGATGGCGGTAGAGCGCGCCGTGGATCACCCAGGAGCCCACCGAGTCCTGGATCGGCCGCCATTCGTTGAGGATGCCCATCGCATTGGTCTGGAACGGCAGCATCTCTGCGCTGGCACCGTCCCACTCGGAGGTGTACCGGGAGTAGCCGCTGTCGCTGGAGTGCATGCCGACCAGCAGGTCGTACTCAACGACCCGCTCCCAGAACGGGTCGAACTCGGGCAGCGCGAACGACCGGGGGCCACGGAATCCGGGGACGGGAGCCGGGCGGACCAAGATGCAGCGGGCGCCGCGCTTGACTGCCCACTCCAGCTCCTCGATCGCCTTCTCGACGATCGGCAGGGTGATGACCGGGGTGGTGAAGATCCGGTTCTGGTAGTTGAAGCCCCAGACCTCATCGAGCCACTCATTCAGCGCGTGGACGAGGACGTGGATCGCAACGGGGTCGTCGGACAGCCGCTCCTCGAGGAGGCTGGCCAACGTCGGGAACATCAGGGTGCGGTCCAGGCCCAGCTCGTTCATCTTCTCCAGGCGCGGGCCGGGCTCGAAGAACGCCGGGATCGCGCGCATGGGCTCACCGAACAGCTCGCGCTTGGTCTTGCCGTCGGGGTTGCCGAACTTGAAGTACTCCTCCCAGGCACCCGGCCGGGCGACGACCTCGAAGGTCGGGTTGGGAATGTAGTTGCTGATCTGGCCACGGATCGCGATCTTGGTGCGCCCATTGATCTGCACGTACTGGACGTAGTCCTTGTACTCCTTGGGCAGGAACTTGGTCAGCGCCTCCGGCGGCTCGTAGAGATGGTTATCCGCATCAAAGATCGGAAACGGGACGTCTTCCCGATGCGACAACTGACCCATGGAATCCTCCTTCGCGTTTTGTGAGAATACTATTCTCTTGAGGCCCGAGACCGCAACGTGCCCCCGGCCGGGAGCGGGTTCCGCTGGTCAGCAGGTGGCGATGATTTTGAATTCGGCAGACGCCGCTTCATTCGGCTTGTCGGTTTTGAAACCGTTGGCGGTGCCGGTGATCGTGAATTTGTCCCCACTCATGCTCATGTCGGCGCTGCTGCCGCCGCCCCGGGAGTACATCCCGGTGAACCCACCAAGATTTTGGATGCGCACAGACTGGGCTGTCGCCGGTTGCGCCCCCTCGTCGATAACAACCTTGGCTCCGGCAAAGTTGCCGCCGATATCGATCGTCCGAGTCCATTCCCGTTGACTGCACTTCACGATGTGGAAATTCGCGTCGTTACCGTTGACGGTCACGGACGCCGTGCTGGAGAGTTGGGTCGGCGGTCGCGACGTGCACGCCCCGAGCCCGGCCACAGCGAGCACCGCGGCGGCCGCCGCGACGATTCGGTTCTGCACCGGGCCACCTCTATCCTTGATGAACAAGCCCTTTTAGCCTGCAGCGATGATGCTATTCTCGCCGCACGAGAATGCCAATATCGACAGCTCTTCGAGGAGCAAAGACGCATGCTGGATTTGGAGCTCGACAATGGGTTGGCGGTACTCACGATCGACCGCCCCCACGCGCGCAACGCGATCGCGCTCGACACCATGGACCAGCTGGAAAAGGCACTCGATGCGGCCGCGGGTGCCGCAGCCCTGGTGATCAAGGGTGCCGGCGATCGGGCATTCGTGTCGGGCGGTGACCTCAAGGAGCTCAGCGCGCTGCGCACCGAAGAGGATGCCGCCGCGATGGCAAAGCGGATGCGGACCATCTGCGACCAACTGGCGAACTTTCCCGCGCCGGTGATCGCCGCGCTCAACGGCCACGCCTTCGGCGGTGGTGCCGAAGTGGCCGTTGCCGCCGACATCCGGGTTGCCGCAAGCGATATCAAGATTGCGTTCAATCAGGTGACGCTGGAAATCATGCCGGCCTGGGGCGGTGCGGAGAGACTGGCAGCCCTGGTCGGAAAGAGCAAAGCCTTGCTTCTCGCCGGCAGCGGAAAAACCGTTGATGCCGCCGAGGCCGAGCGGATGGGGTTGGTGGACGTGGTGTTGCCGCGCGCCTCCTTCGAGGAAGGCTGGCGTTCGCTTGCCATCTCGCTGGCCCGCCAACCGGCTGCGGAGATAAAACGGGTAATCAGCGGTGTTTCGCCTGATGAGGCGATAGCATCCTTTGCACGTTTGTGGGTTGCCGACGCGCACTGGCAGGCCGCAGAGCGGGTAATGAACCGAAACGCCAAGCCGCGCCCGGCCGCCGGAGGAGCGACATGAGTACCAGCGTGAAGAGACTTCTGAGCACCGGATCGGCGATGACTGTGGCAGGGCTGGTGGTGGGTGCCGCTTTAGCCGTGAGCACCGGACGGGCCCATGCCGACCCGACCGCCGGCCCGATCATGCATCACGTCAAGTACGCCGTCACCGCCGAGAATCCGATCTACACGGACATCTATTACCTGGACCAACAGCCGGCAAGATTCTCCGATTACAGCCACAACCCCTATTCGTTCACACCGCACATCGACGTCGATCTCGGCCCGGGCAAGCCATGGACGTTCGATGTGGACATGACCGACCCCGACGATTACGCGATGGTCGTGGCGAGCACGGGCACCGAGCCCGGCACACCGGGGCTTCACTGCGTGCTGGCGGTGGACGGCGTCGTGGTCGTAGCCAAGGACGGCCTCAAAGGCGTGCTTTGCTCGCTGCGGAACTGGTGAACGACCCAGGTTTCCGGTACACCCTCGATCGGCTGCGGCTCGCCCTCAAGCCGGCGTAGGTAGTTCTCGACTAATTCCACGGTTTCCGCGTGACCGGCAGAAATACCAACCGCCTGCTCGAGCACCAGGAATCTCGACAGGCTGGACATCAGCACGGAAACCACCACCGGCGGCATCTCGGTGTTGTCCACGCCATACCGCTGCAGCGCAGTGGTCACCGCTTGCCGTTGTTCCTCCCGGAAACGTTGGGCGTAATAGGCGATTTCGGCACGCATCTCTTTGCGGTGATTGGCGAGCGCCATGAATTCCATCGAAATCCGGGTGAATGCGGGATCAGTCCCGAATCGCCACACCGCCCACAGCGGCTGCGACGACTGCATCAGCTGGGCGTGCACCTCGAGCGCTTCTTCACCGCGGCGGCGGAAGACCTCGAGGAACAGCTCCTCCATGGTGCGGAAGTAGTAGTGCACCAGCTGAGGTTTCAGCCCTGCCTTGTTCGCCAGACGGCGCGACGTGACGGCGGCGTAGCCCTCTTCGATCATCAATTGCTCGGCCGCGTCGAGCAGCAGGCCGCGGTTCTTGGCGTCGGGCGCCCCGATCCTGCGGGCCGATGTCATGCCGCTCTCCGTCCTGTCCGCGCTCGCCTGCCGACCACGGGAATCGTAGCGCGGCACGGCGTCGTGTCCTTGACCACGACATTACCGCCGTGCTAAGCAGGTGCTCAGCAGATTCTCGAAATCGGGCGGCGTTACCGCATGCCGCCGAACATCACCGGTAAACCCAGCCCAGGGAGACACAATCCGATGAGCAACTACGACTCGATCGACTTCTTCACCGATCAGTCTCTGGTCCCAGATCCGCACCCCTACTTCGACTACCTGCGCAGCCAAAACCCGGTGCTGCGCTTGCCACACTATGGGGTCGTCGCAGTCACCGGCTACGAGGAGGCCACCGAGGTCTACAAGGACCCCGAGACGTTCTCAAATATCGTCGCGCTCGGCGGCCCGTTCCCGCCGCTGCCTTTCCAAGTCGAGGGCGACGACATCAGCCCGCTGATCGATCAGCACCGCAGTTCGTTTCCGATGAACGAGCACATGGTCACCATGGATCCGCCGGACCACACAAAGGCTCGGTCGGTGCTGAGCAGGCTGCTGACGCCGAGCCGGCTGAAGCACAACGAGGAATTCATGTGGCGCCTCGCCGACCGCCAACTCGACGAATTCCTCAGCACCGGTGAGTGCGAGTTCATCTCGGAGTATTCCAAGCCATTCGCCACCTTGGTGATCGCCGACCTGCTCGGCGTTCCCGAGGAGGATCACAAGGAGTTCCGCTCCGTCTTGGGAGCCGACCGTCCCGGCGCTCGGGTGGGGGCACTTGACCACGAATCGGTCGGCACCAACCCACTGGAGTGGCTCGACGACAAATTCTGTTCCTATATCGAGGATCGCCGCAGCAATCCGCGCGAGGACGTGCTGACCGCGCTGGCGACCGCGAAATATCCAGACGGATCCACACCCGAGGTCATCGAAATCTCCCGCTCGGCCACGTTCCTTTTCGCCGCCGGACAGGAGACCACGGCGAAGCTGCTCAGCGCCGCACTCCAGGTGATTGGCGACCGCCCCGATGTACAACAGCAGCTGCGCGACGACCGCAGCCTGATTCCCGGGTTCATCGAGGAATCCCTGCGCATGGACAGCCCGGTCAAGAGCGACTGCCGGTTGGCCCGCCGGGCAACCTCGGTAGGCGGCGTCGATATAGCCCCGGGCACCGTTGTGATGGTGCTACCGGGGGCCGCCAATCGCGACCCGCGCCGGTTTGAGAACCCGCACGAGTTCGACTTGCGCCGCAAGAATGTTCGCGAACACATGGCCTTTGCCCGCGGGGTGCACTCCTGCCCGGGTGGACCTCTTGCGCGCGTGGAAGGCCGGGTCTCGATCGAACGCATCCTGGATCGGATGCCGCACATCGCGATCAACGAAGCCCACCACGGGCCGGTCGCTGACCGTCGATACACCTACGAGCCGACGTATATCTTGCGGGGCTTGAGCGAACTGCACCTGTCGTTCACGACCGCGGATGCGGTCGCACCCGTGGGCTGAACCGCTGTTGGGCGAGTACTAGCGGATCTGCGTTCCGACGAAATAACAGCCGAGCATCGCGACGGCCATCACCACCACCCAGGCGTCGGTCAGCCGGCAGAGCAGAACCGGAGCGTTTCGCACCTCCATGAACTCGCGAAAGATGATGCGCACCTTGATAAGTGCGATCACGATGACGCTCGACGTCACCACCGCACTGGACTTCAGCGACCCGTCGACCGTGTGGTCAATCCACAGGTAGCCGAGTGTGAGCAACGCCAGGATCACCCACACCACCAGCAGCCTCTTGTTGAATTTCACGCCTCACCTCACCACGTACAGCAGCGCGAAGATGAGCACCCACAGGAAGTCGACGGTGTGCCAGTAGGTAGCGCACGTTTCGACGATTTGCTGGGATTCCCGCGATCTCGATGCCGCACTTCGGAGTTGGTAAACGATGATGCCGAGGACGACGAAGCCGATCAGCAGATGGACGAAATGGATCCCGGTGAGAAAGAAGTAGTAGGTGAAGAAGTCGTTGCTGTCGAACCCGTTTCCCGTGTGGACCAGCCGCACCCACTCAAACACCTTGAAGAAGAGGAAAACTGCGGCGAATGCGACCGTGATGAACACGTCTCGCAGCGCCGCCCGGTATGCACCGGCGCGCGACGACTGAACACAACGCGCCACCGACCAGGAACTGAGCAGCAAGACCAGGGTGTTGAATACGCCGATACGCAGGTCCAGGTGCGCCTGGGAGTGTAAGAACAGCTCGGGACTTCGGGCTCGAAAGAACAGGTAGAAGCCGAAATATGCAGTGAAAACCAGTGTCTCGAACAACACGAAGGCCCACATGTCCGGCTGACCCGGCACGAATCTAGCTCGCCTGGTTGCTTCGCCGAGATCGGACATCAGGCCGCCGCCTTGGCATCTGCTCGATCGGCTTTCCGTCTCCCCGGCGGGTCCGGCAGCGGCCCGGTACCGAAGTCTTCGCGCCGGATCATCTGAAACAGCATGACGATGAAAGTGACTTGGTAGATGCCGAACACGACCATGTCCAGCCACCAAGCGATCTCGCCGTCCCATGCCAACACGCCACGCCGAAAGATCCAGCAGGGCGCCACGACGACCTCGGTCAGTGCGTTGCAGAGGTTGAGATAGCCGAACCATTTGGGGAACACCCGGTTCTTGTCGAGCAGAATCGCGACCATCCAGATCAGCGAGCCGATCAGGAAGACTCCCATGGTTCCGTCGAAAGACAGGAAGGCGAAGTCGTAGAGCCAACCGATCACTTCGGGGTCGCGCTCGGGTCGCAACGTCCCGACGATCAGGGCGATACAGAGCAGCAGCATTCCGGGAACCGCACTGAGCGAGTAGATGATCAGATACGAATATCCGAAGGCGCGGCTGACCGACATGCGTCGCATCGAGTACGCGATGAGGGCGTTGTTGATGGCGATCATGCCGCTGATGGCGAAGATGATCCCAAAGCCAAAGGGTATGCCGAGGTGGCGTTCGGAGAACCAGTGGACCTGTGTCGCGAGATCCCAGGTGGGTTCGGGCGGGGGTTGGACTTGCGCCACGATGAAGAACATCGGGAAGAATAAGTTGTAGAAGACGACGAGTACCCCCCATGCCAGCCAGAGCTCGCGCTTGGGGCCGTGCCACAGGTGCCAGGCGGTCCGCCGATACAGCGGGCCCGGGGGCGGCGCGGCCGGGGTCGTCGGCGGTGTGATCACCGCGCTCATGCGTTGACCAGTTCATCTGGGCGCCCGGGGTTCTCGGCGCGCTCCCGATAAATGGCTTGGCCCAACACGACGCCCATCACGACGATCCAGACCGCGATGGCAACATTTTTCACCCAGAACGACAGGAAGCCGTCCCACGCCAGCGGGCCGGTCAATGACACGCCAACGAAGGCAGCGGGCACCAACGCGGCCGCCACCAAAAGGTTGAAGTGAGCCACCCAACGGGGGAATACCGGACGTGTCTGGTCGTCGAAATAGATTGCCAGGGCCAAGATTACGCTTTGCCCGATCAGAAACGGGACCACGATGGTGAAGGTGATCCAACCGAAATCGTTGAGCAGCTGAGTCAGCTCCGGATTGCGTTCCGGGCGGAAGGCAGCCAGCAGCCAGCAGACGTTGGCGACGAGAAACAGAGTCGGACCGCCGGCCACGCAACCCAGCATCGCGTAGGAGAAGATCGGCGTCCGATGTGCCATCCGGCGGATCTGCAGCACAATCAGCGCCAGGATCGGGACGAGGCACACGCCGAACCAGTTGAACACGATCATGCTGTACCGGATCTCTGGAACGTGGGCCGGATCCCGATAGAACGCGGCAACCTGCTCCGCAGGCATCGTCGGTGACATCGGCGGATTGAAGCCCGGAAACAGGAAGAAGGCGGCGATCCAGAGGATCACCGCCACGGGCAACGTCCACAGCAGAACGACCTCGCCATCGATACGCCGCATCGCCGCGTGCGGGACTGGCGGATCTGTTGCGTCGCTCCCGCCGATGTCGGACATCGGTGACTCCCTTCAGCACGAAATCGCATGGCCCCATTCGGCTCGACACCGAAGCTAGCCGGTCGGCTAGCCTCGGTCAATAGGCGTCGTCTAGTCTCGTTGAGTGGGAACAGCACGGCAGCCGTTCACCGACGGGGAGCTGAGGGTCGTTGCGCACAGTCCTGCCCGGACCCGGGTACTCGATGCAGCGCTCGATCTGTTCGCACAGCACGGCGTCAGCGGCACGTCGCTGCAGATGATCGCAGACGCCGTCGGGATCACGAAAGCTGCTGTGTACCATCAGTTCCCGACCAAGGACCAGATCGTGATCGCGGTCACCGAACGCGAACTCGGCCGGCTGCTTCCGGCGCTCGAGGAAGCCGAGGCATACGGCGACGGGCCGCAGGCCCGCGATGCGCTGTTGGAACGCGTGGTCGAAATGGCGGTTCGCGACCGCCGGTTGGTGCGGACGCTGCAGTTCGATCCCGTCGTGGTGCGATTGCTGGCCGAACACAAGCCGCTGCAACGGTTTATGGACCGGCTGTATCGAGTGCTGCTGAGCGATGCCGGGTTAGACGGGCGGATCGAGGCGGCCATGTTCTCTGGGGCGATCAGCACTGCCGTCATGCACCCGCTGGTCGCTGACATTGACGACGACATACTGCTCGCGCGGCTTACCGACATGATCCGGCGCCTGCTCGGTTTGCGCCAGGAAGCGCCGAAGTCATCCAGCTGAGGGAACAACCAGGTAGTGGGTCAGTTTGGAAATCTCGTCTGTCAGATCAACGGTCTTGGGTCGATACCGGATTTCCTGACCGCGTCAATGCCCTTCTCCGCGGGGTTGGTTGGCGAGAAAGCACCGCACTCGGGTAACGGCATCGTTCGGCTTGACTCCCATACCCACTAAAATCCGGGCTACTTGGTCAGAAGGAACACCAGAATCGAGATCGTTCGCGATCACATGAACGCTGGGAAACCAAACTTCTGCGTCTACCCCCGGCGGCGGGGGCTTCGCGTCGCCGCCTACGCAGCGAACGTAACCATCGATGCCGGTGTCAGCGCGAGCAGACGGCGCCCCCAGCAGCACGACCGGGGCGATGGGCAGGACGGCGATGGCCATGCCGACCGCCGCAGCTACATAGCCGCAACGGCGTTGATAGCTGGAGCGAATAGCTCGCTGGCCGTTACTGAAATTGAGGATCTGCATCGCGATCGGCTCCCTAACGTCGCCCTTGCTGAATCCTAACTCTTTCAGACTGACCGATAAGAGTCTTCAGTCAGCTTGAATTCCCACGTGCCCGAAAGTCGCCGGCAAATTACCCGGCTTCGGACTGACCCACTACCGAAGAACAGGGAGGCTACGTGTCGGCGCGGACCCAGCTCATAATGCCGTCGTGGGCAAAACAGATCAGGAAAAGGCCATCGGGCGACTGCGCGACGTAGTTCTGGTAGTTCTGGCAGTTAGCGCCTTCGTCCTTGACTCCCGCCATTGGAGGTGACCGGAACCATCGCGGCTGATATCTCCTCGGCGAACCGCAGAACATCAGGCGTCCGGGCTGCGAGGCGAAGGAGACATAACCGTCCGTGACACCGAAGGCGTAGTAGGTGGTGTTGTCACACGGTGCTCCGAGGACCTGATGCGCCATGATGCCCGGAGTGCAGTCGGGGTAGTCGCAGACGGTGGGCCCGGCGAAGGACGGCGGCGCGGCCAGCGCACTGGCGCCGAGCAACGCGGCAAATAGGGCCACGATTATTCGCACCCGATTACTTTGCCACACCTGAAAAGAAAATTCTCCTGGTTGGAGAAGATCGCCTGCGCAAGAATTGCCGCAGGAGCAGGACCCCCGAACGCTACTCCGTCCCGTTCCCTGACAAGCGGGCATTTCCGCATGTAAGAGCGACGAAGGCAGCTGCGAGACTAAGGCTTTGAGCCCAGCCCGAAGTGATAAGCTTCTTCTCCGTGCACGATCCGGAGGGCCCCGACGCCGACGATTGTGGTGACGCGAGGGATGTAACCAGTCCCGGCGAACCACAGTCGCGCTCCGCGGTCGACTCCGGCGCCGCAGCGCCCGCCTCGGAAACGGACGCAGAAGACGAAGTTGCCGAGGCTGAGGCGCGCGCTGAGGCGGCTCGGGCGCGCCTCGCGCAGCTGCGCCGGGCCGCGGAAACCGGGGACGCAGACGACGACGCCGTGTCTCGAGATGCCGAGCAGCGCCCCGCAAATCCGACCCGGAAACGGCTAGGGTCGCCGCGTCGCCCAGGGCGTCCGCGGTGGCTCCGCCGCCCAGGGCGCAAATCGATAGCCGTCGGCGTCGGCGTCGTGGTCGCCGCCGCTTCTCTCGGCGCGAGCGGTTACATGCTGTGGCAGCACCACATCGCATTGCACAATCGGCAGCTCGCGGCGGAGTTCACTTCAGCCGCCCGGCAAGGGATCACGACGCTGATGTCGGTTGACCCCGATCATGCCAAGGAGGACGTCCAGCGCATGATCGATGCCTCGACGGGCGACCTCAACAGCCAACTGTCAGCGATGTCACTCCTCATGGTCAAGAAGGCCGAGGACTCGAAGGTCGGCAGCAAGGTCACCGTGGAAGCCGTCGCCGTCGAGTCGTTGAGCGACAATTCGGGAGTCGTGCTCGTGACGGCGAAAACCGATGCCACTGGGCCGGATAACGCCAAACCCCCACCGGCCTTGTTTCGGCTCAGTGTCAATCTGGACCGCGACGGCGGTCAGCTCAAGATGTCGAAAGTTGATTACCTGTCATGATTGTCGAGCGTGACTCGTCGCTGGACAGCACCGCAGCAGCAATTGACGGCCTGGAAACTCCGCCCGCCGATGAAGATGGACGGTCACCCGCTGACGAGGGGTCGGCACGCTTGCGCCGGCTGGCAGCGATCCGGCGCGGGGCCAGAAGGTGTTTGGCAAGGTGGCGTTCAATAGTCGCGACAACGTTGGTCCTTGTCGCCGTGGGAGTTGCTGCCGGGGTGTACTTCACTGTGTACCGGCCGGATCAGCGGGTCGGCGATGCGGCGGCACACCGGGCAATCCGGGCGGCGTCAGATGGCGCCGTGGCGGTGTTGTCGTATTCCTACGACCATTTGGATCGCGATTTCTCCACCGCGAAATCGCATCTCACCGGCGAGTTTTTGGCCTACTACAGCAAATTCTCCGAAAATATCGTCGGGCCCACGGCGCGGCAGTTGCAACTGACGGCGACCGCCAAGGTGAGTCGGGCCGCAGTTTCGGATTTGCATCCTGATTCGGCCGTCGTGCTGGTTTTCGTCGACCAGACCACAGCAAGCATGCAAAAGAAAGATCCCGCGAAGAACGAAAGTAGCGTGCTCGTCACCCTGAGAAAGATCGACGGTTCCTGGTTGATCGCGAAATTCGACCCGGTTGGATGAGCGCGGCAAATCTTTGTTCTAACCGTTACCGGGTCGGCCGAAGCGGTGTAACGTCATCGCTCGAGAACGCCGCAACCGATGGCGAAAAGCTGCCAGAGGCACTGTCGGATTATGCGCTTCGAGGAGCACCTGATGCGTTCAGCTAAAACACTCACCACCGCAACGCTGGTGGCTGCCACCGTATTCGGCGGTTTGGGCACTGCCTCCACAGCCCGGGCGACAACGAAGGAAGAGGTGGCCATCAACGGGACATTCCGCGCTACGTCCATCGGCGACTACGCCCAGAGAAATGACCAATACTTCGGCGAGCCGACGGTCTACCAAACATGGACCATCAGCTCGACGTGCGACACATTCCAGGAATGCCACGGCACGGTGAGGAGCGACCAGGGCTGGAGCGCGGCCCTATATATGAATGATGGGCAGGTGTGGAAGGTGAAGCGCGAAGTACCGAATTGGGAGCGGTGCGAAGACGGCACCGCGTTCCCCGGACAGCAGACCTTCTCATTCTTCCCAGTGAACGACAATGGTGGATTTCAAATCGGCTCGCGGACGCTCTCCGGCAAGGACAAGACGGTCGGCCCAAGCGGGGCCTGCGGGCAAAACCAGTGGCTTGATATCGCAATGCCGTTGCGCCTGGACCAGCTGAGCTGACCGGGCGGGTCGGCGCTTCATTGCCGGCCCAGCCGCAGACGGCCTTAAGTGGGAAGCATGTCCTTCCACGTTTTAGGCGCCTGAGACGTCGCGAGATCCGACTGCTGGTACAACTTCCCGTCCGGACCGACATACCGACCGGTGCGCGGATCGTACTTTGCCACCACGATCGACGGCGCGGGCTTAGATGCGTTGCCTCCGAACGAGCTTGGCGCAGCCTGAGGCTGTCCACCGTTGACCTGATCCTGTGGTGCTGGCGCAGCGGGTGGCGGGGGTGCCGCGGGAAGCTCTCCGGGTGCCGGGACGTCGAGTGGGGCAAAAGCCGGAACGTCAGCCGACATTGGCGAGATAGGCGCCAGCCTCGGTCCCGACGACGGCACGGGGGGTACAGCTGCGCCAACCGTGTCCGGTGGTGGATTTTCTCCCCGCGGCCCCGCCGGTGTTCCACGCGGCACCGCTCCCGGCGGCAGCGGCGTTCCCCCAACCGGGCCGAAGATCCTGTCGTTGCCCGTAATCCGGTCGTCGGGCGGGACGCCCTGGGCGAGCAGGTTCGGATCCAGAGGGTAGGGACCGAGAGTGTGCTGGCGCATCGCCAGCGGCATGAACGGCTTGTCGCTGTTGCAGATTTCGACGGTAGGCGCGCGTTTACCGGGGTGACCCATGCAGGGATAGTTGCGCGCACCGCGAACCGCCATTGGTGAATCCTGCGGGAGTTTGCAATACAACCCGTCCGGTGTATCGATGTCGCTCAGGTCGTCCGGGGATCGCCATGTGTTGGGCGGCATGAAGCCGACCGTGCAAATAGGCGGGTCGTCGATCGTGAGTGCGAAGTCGCCCCAGGCCTTACCGTCGGGATGGTTTTCGCCCGTAGCAGCCTGCTCGATAGCAACCGACGACGGCAGCAGCACCAGCAGTTGCTCGATCGAGGGGTGGTAGGTGACGCCGATCTGCCCGATCGTGGTCAGGTTGGCAAGTAAGACGGGCAGTGTCGGTTTGATTTGTTCGAGCAGCCGGGAGGCCTCGTCCGCAGCACCTGGTCCGTTTTGCAGGATGGTGCGGAAGTGGGAATCGTTGTCCACCAACACATCCGAAATCCCGGCGAAGCTACGTGCCCACGTCCTGATCGAATCGGTGGTGCGTGCTTGCGTATCCAAGAGCGGCCCAGTGTCTTCGGTGAGGGCTTTGGTGCGATCGACGACGCTGTTGGAGTCGCGGGACAGTGTCTCTGTGGAATCGATCAGTGAGCCCAGGTCGTAACCGGAACCGTTGAAGCTCTGGAAGGTCTCGTCCAGCAATTGGCCGAGTTTGGTCTTCGGGATGCTGCCGACCAAGGCATTGAGCTGCTCGAGCATCGGCCCGACCGCCTGCGGAATCGTCGTGTCGCGCGCGGCGATAACCGAGCCGTCGTGCAGGTACGGCGGCGAATCGGTTTTGGGCCGTAGGTCCACATACTGTTCACCTACCGCAGAGACACTGAGCACCTGCGCCGTCAGGTCCGCGGGGACCTTGGGTGAAGTGTTAAGGGACAGCGTCGCTTTCGCACCGGTCGGCGTCAAACCCACCGAGGTGACCTTGCCGAGCTGAACCCCACGGTAGGTCACGTTGGAAAACTGGTACAGGCCGCCGGTAGCCGGCAGCTCCAGCGTCACCGTCATCCGGCCAATGCCCAGCAGGGTCGGCGCTTGGATGTAGAAGAGGACCATCCCGATCACGCCGAGGGTCCCGACGATCGTGAAAATCCACAGCTGGAGCCGAACGAAGCGCGTCAGCATCTATCCGCCACCTCCCGTCGGTGCCGTTGCCGGCGGCACTTGGCCAAGACCCGCGTCAGGCACCGCTGCCGGCGGCGGCCCAGGCAGCGGAGCCGCACCCGGCGCATTTCCAGGCAGCGGGACCCCAGGTGGAGGCCCAGGCAGGGGAAGCGCATTGGGATCGACCCACGGTGGTCTCAGCGGGTTATGCAACGGATCAAGTGTGTAATTCATGCGATACGGGTCCCCAGGCTCCGGTACCACGGGTTCGTCGAGCTGTCCCCAGTGGGTCCCCAACAGCAATCCCTTCTTGAGCCGTGGAATCGAGAGATCCAGATCGACGTGCAGGTTGAAGTAATCACCTCGGACCGCTCGGTCGACGAAGTTCTGGGTGAACGGGAACACGAATCCCGCCGCGATCGCCATGCCGAACTCCGGTCCCACATCGGCGAGCGCTTTGATGGCCGGCTCCAGGTTTTTGAGATTCTTGACCAGGTCGTCC
>NZ_JBVAXR010000022.1:0-89623 GCF_055419445.1 Mycobacterium sp. IDUB_19
ACCGATATGGGCGCCGACCCAAGTTCATCGCGACCGTCGCGGAGTCATTCGTGTTATCTCCGATCAAGTGAGCTACGAGCGGCTGGTGCAGCGATCGTTCGAGAAGATCCGGCAGGCCGGCCGCGGCATGCCAGCGGTGATGATCCGCCAACTCGATGCGTTAACGACAATCATGGAACAAACGATCGACCCGCAACGTGCCGAAGTCCTACTGGATCAAGCAGCCATGATTCAGCGTGTGAATGTGGAATCGGTTTCCGAACAGTCTGACCGCGCCGACGTCGAACGCCGTTACGTCACATTACTGGCCATTCACGAAAAGCTCTGTCGCGATTCGTGATTGGTTACGACGAACCGCGCGTGGCGGTTCGCTCTGATGGCGGTCGAGCGGGTAGAGGCCACAGGGCTCGTGGGGAAGCGATCACACGCCTGAACAGAGCAATCCCGTTCGAACGTAGTGGCGTCAAGGAAACGTAAAGGTGCACTGCGGCGGCGTTAGGAAAGTGTCAACCAAAGGCCCTACCCGACCGGTCCCGAATAACTTCAAGCTGACCTTGCCTCCGAGACTGCGCTGTGGCTGACTCGATGGGGCCCTCTCGTATGCACGTGCCTGGCGCGGAACGGAGACAAGATGGGCGTGTTGGTGTACCTCGCGCTGACGGTGGCGGTGTTCGCCGTGCTCGGCCTGGCGCAAAAATTGGTCGAACGGCTATGAGCTACGAAAACCTGGTCGGCTTGGTGCTTTCCATTCTGCTGGCGCTGTTTCTCGCGGGCGCCCTGTTGTTCCCGGAGAGGTTCTAGTGAGTACGACAACAGCGGGGGTGATCTTCCTCGTCGTTCTCGTCGTGGCACTGGTGGTAGTGCATGTGCCCTTCGGCGATTACATGTACCGGGTGTACACGTCGCAGAAGGACTTGTACGTCGAACGGGTGACCTATCGGTTGATCGGTGTTGATTCGCGCTCCGAGCAGACGTGGGGCGCCTACGCCCGAAGTGTCTTGGCGTTTTCGTCGATCAGCATCCTCTTCCTGTTCGTGTTCCAGCTCGTGCAAGGCAAATTGCCGTTGCATCTGCATGACCCGGCCACCCAAATGACCCCGGCGCTGGCGTGGAACACGGCGGTCAGCTTCATCACCAATACCAACTGGCAGGCCTACTCCGGCGAGTCCACCGAAGGTCACCTGGTGCAGATGGCCGGGCTGGCGGTGCAGAACTTCGTCTCGGCCGCCGTTGGCATGGCAGTGGCGATCGCGCTGGTGCGCGGGTTTGCCCGCACGCGCACCGGCGATTTGGGGAACTTCTGGGTGGACCTGGTGCGCACGGTGTTTCGCATCCTGCTGCCCATTGCGAGTGTCGGCGCGATCATCCTGATCGCGGGTGGGGCGATCCAGAACTTCCACCTGCACGATCAGGTTGTCAACACCCTTGGGGGCGCCCAGCAGACGATCACCGGCGGCCCGGTGGCCAGCCAGGAAGTCATCAAGGAACTCGGCACCAACGGCGGCGGGTTCTACAACGCAAACTCCGCGCACCCGTTTGAGAACCCGACGACGTGGACGAACTGGTTAGAGATCTTTCTGCTGCTGGTCATCAGCTTCTCGCTGCCGCGCACCTTCGGGCGCATGGTGGGCAGCCCGAAGCAGGGCTATGCGATCGCCTCGGTCATGGCGACGCTCTATGCGATCAGCGTGTCGTTGATGATGTGGTTCCAGTTGCAGCACCACGGCACGGTGCCGACCGCTGTCGGGACAGCCATGGAAGGCGTAGAGCAGCGCTTCGGCGTCGCCAACTCAGCGGTGTTCGCCGACTCGACGACGCTCACCTCTACCGGTGCCGTTGACTCGTTCCACGACTCCTACACCAGCCTCGGTGGGATGATCACGATGTTCAACATGCAGCTCGGGGAGGTCGCGCCGGGCGGTACCGGGTCTGGCCTGTACGGCATGCTGATCTTGGCGGTGATCACCGTCTTCGTTGCCGGACTGATGGTCGGGCGCACCCCGGAATATCTCGGCAAGAAGATCAATCCCCGCGAAATCAAGCTGGCGGCAAGCTATTTCCTGGTAACGCCGCTCATCGTGCTGACCGGCTCCGCGATCGCGATGGCGCTGCCGGGCGAACGCGCCGGGATGCTGAACACCGGCCCGCACGGACTGTCGGAGGTCTTGTACGCGTTCACGTCTGCGGCCAACAACAACGGGTCGGCCTTCGCCGGAATCAGCGTCAACACCAACTGGTACAACACCGCGCTCGGGCTGGCGATGGTCTTCGGCAGATTCCTACCCATCGTGCTCGCGCTCGCGCTGGCCGGCTCGCTGGCCAAGCAGGGACACACGCCGGAATCGGTCGGCACCCTGCCCACCCATCGGCCACAGTTCGTGGGAATGGTTGCCGGCGTCACGGTGATTCTCGTTGCCCTCACGTTCCTGCCCATGCTCGCGCTCGGGCCTCTCGCTGAAGGAATTCACTGATGACCTCGACCACCATCGATCCGGCTGCAGAGACGCGGCCCGCCACCCCCACCAGCACGAAACGCGTGCAGGGCGGCTTGCTGGATCCGAACATGCTGTGGAAGTCGACACCGGATGCACTGCGCAAACTCGATCCGCGCACCCTCTGGCGCAACCCCGTGATGTTCATCGTCGAAATCGGCGCCGCCTGGAGCACCGTGTTGGCGGTCGCCAATGAAACATGGTTCGCCTGGTTGATCGTGGTCTGGCTCTGGCTGACCGTGCTATTCGCGAACCTCGCGGAGGCGGTGGCCGAAGGCCGCGGCAAGGCCCAGGCCGAAACGCTGCGCCGAGCCAAGTCCCAGACCATGGCCCGGCGGCTCAAGAACTGGGCGCCCGGCGCTCCTGTGGTCGAGGAGGAAGTTGCTGCGCCGCTGCTGCAACAGGGCGACATCGTCGTGATCGAGGCCGGGCAGGCGATACCGGGTGACGGCGACGTGGTGGAAGGCATTGCCTCAGTGGATGAATCGGCGATCACCGGTGAGTCGGCGCCGGTGATCCGCGAATCCGGCGGTGACCGCTCGGCGGTCACCGGCGGCACCACCGTGCTGAGCGACCGGATCGTCGTGCAAATCACCCAAAAGCCCGGAGAAAGCTTCATCGATCGGATGATCGCGCTTGTCGAGGGCGCCAACCGGCAGAAAACACCCAACGAGATCGCGCTGAACATCCTGCTGGCGGCGTTGACGATCATCTTCGTCTTCGCTGTCGCTACCCTGCAGCCGCTGGCCATCTACTCCAAGATGAACAACCCCGGCGTCCCCGATACCCAGGCGCTCAACGCAAATGGTGTCACCGGGATCGTGATGGTTTCACTGCTGGTGTGCCTGATCCCCACGACGATCGGCGCGCTCCTTTCCGCCATCGGCATCGCCGGCATGGACCGGTTGGTGCAGCGCAACGTGCTCGCGATGTCCGGGCGCGCGGTGGAAGCGGCCGGCGACGTCAACACGCTGTTGCTCGACAAGACGGGCACCATCACCCTGGGCAACCGGCAGACGGCCGCCTTCATCCCTGTCGACGGGGTCACCAATGAACAGCTGGCCGACGCCGCGCAGTTGTCCAGCCTCGCCGACGAAACACCGGAAGGACGCTCGGTGGTCGTCTTTGCCAAACAGCACTTCGGGCTGCGTGCGCGCACCCCGGGTGAACTCGCGCACGCCGAATGGGTGACCTTTTCCGCCACGACACGGATGTCAGGAGTCGACCTCGACGGGCACGTGCTGCGCAAGGGCGCGGCAAGCTCGGTCGCGGAATGGGTACGCGGGCAAGGCGGTAACGTTCCGCCCCAGCTCGGTGAGATCGTCGATGGCATTTCCGCCAGCGGCGGCACCCCGCTGGTCGTCGGGGAGAGCGTCGATGGCAAGGCGGCGGTGCTAGGCGTCATCCACCTCAAGGACGTCGTCAAGCAGGGCATGCGTGAGCGCTTCGACGAGATGCGCAAGATGGGCATCCGCACGGTGATGATCACCGGCGATAACCCGTTGACCGCCAAGGCGATTGCCGACGAGGCCGGTGTCGACGACTTCCTCGCCGAGGCCACGCCTGAGGACAAGCTCGCGCTGATCAAGCGTGAGCAAGAAGGCGGCAAGCTGGTCGCGATGACGGGTGACGGCACCAATGACGCGCCGGCGTTGGCTCAAGCCGATGTGGGCGTGGCGATGAACACCGGCACGTCCGCCGCCAAAGAGGCCGGCAACATGGTCGACCTCGACTCCGATCCCACCAAACTCATCGAGATCGTCGAGATCGGCAAGCAGCTGTTGATCACGCGTGGCGCGTTGACCACGTTCTCTATCGCCAACGACATCGCGAAGTACTTCGCGATCATTCCGGCGATGTTCGTCGCACTGTTCCCCGGGCTGGACATGATCAACATCATGCGGCTGCACAGCCCGCAGTCGGCGATCCTGTCGGCGGTGATCTTCAACGCAATCGTCATCGTGGCACTTATCCCGTTGTCGCTGCGCGGCGTGCGCTACACACCGAGCAGCGCTTCAAAACTGTTGAGCCGCAACCTCTACGTCTACGGGCTCGGCGGAATCATCGCCCCGTTCATCGGGATCAAGCTGATCGACCTAGTCGTCCAATTCGTCCCAGGGATGTCCTGACATGACTTTCTCGAATTTCATCCGCGTGCACTGGGCAGCTTTTCGCGCGCTGCTGGTGCTGACCGTAATCACGGGTCTCGCCTATCCGCTGTTCATCTGGCTAGTCGCGCAGATTCCAGGGTTACACGACAAGGCCGACGGATCGATTCTCACCGCCAACGGCAAACAGGTCGGCAGTCGGCTTATCGGTCAGCTGTTCACCGACAAGGACGGTAACCCGCTGTCGCAGTACTTCCAGAGTCGGCCTTCGGCGGCCGGTACCGGCTATGACCCGCTGTCGTCGAGCGCGAGCAACCTCGGGCCGGAAAGCATCGTCGATACTGCCGCCGATCCGTCGCAACTGGCAGCCGGCAAGTCCGCGACCGACGCCGGCTTCAAACCGAGCCTGTTGACGCAGGTGTGCTCGCGTAGCTCCGCAGTGGGCCAACTGGAGGGTGTGGATGGGTCACGTCCGTTCTGCACGGGCGGCGGTGTCGGCGCGGTGCTCTCGGTGATCGGCCCCCGCGATTCCCGCGGGAACGTCATCCACCCCACCCGGGTGGTCAGCGTCAACGAGCCGTGCCAGACGACGCAGGCGCCCTTCCTGACGACCTACCAGGGGGTACGGGTCGAGTGCGCCAAGTTCGGCGAGGACTACTCGATTGGCCAGATCGTGCCCATCCGCGGGGCCGCACCAGCTAACCCGGCTGTGCCCGCCGACGCAGTGACAGCCAGCGGCAGCGGTCTCGACCCGAATATCTCACCGGCCTACGCCGACATCCAGGTCGCCAGGGTGGCCAAGGCTCGGCATGTCAGCCCGGAGCAGATACGTGCGGTCGTGGCGGAGAACCGAAGCGGCCGCACCCTTGGATTTTTCGGTGAGCCTACGGTCAATGTCCTGCAACTGAACCTGGAACTCGACCACCGGTTCCCGGTCACGACCTAGTGACACAGGGGGATGATGGTTGACGTGAGCGACGTCACCCTCAGGGACCACCATCCCAAGCGCGGGGAGCTACGCATCTACCTCGGCGCCGCTCCGGGCGTTGGCAAGACGTACGCGATGCTCGGCGAGGCCCATCGGCGCTTGGATCGCGGCACCGACCTGGTGGCCGCCGTGATCGAGACCCACGGACGAGCGAAAACCGCTGAGCTACTTGAGGGCGTCGAGATTATTCCGCCGCGCTATATCGAATACCGCGGCACCAGCTTCCCCGAACTCGACGTGCCGGCCGTGCTGGCACGCCATCCGCAAGTGGTCTTGGTCGACGAACTCGCCCACACCAACACACCGGGCAGCAAGAACGGCAAGCGATGGCAGGACGTCGAGGAGTTGCTCGACGCGGGGATCACGGTGATCTCCACCGTCAACGTCCAACACCTGGAGAGCCTTAACGACGTCGTCGCCCAGATCACCGGTATCGAACAGCAAGAGACGATACCGGATTCGATCGTGCGCCAGGCTGCGCAGGTCGAACTCATCGATATCACGCCGGAGGCGCTGCGGCGCAGGCTATCCCACGGCAACGTCTATGCCTCGGAGAAGATCGACGCCGCGATGTCCAATTACTTTCGTCGCGGAAACCTCACCGCCTTAAGGGAATTGGCGCTGCTCTGGCTGGCCGACCAGGTGGATACGGCACTGGCCAAATACCGCGCGGAGAACAAGATCACCGACATGTGGGAGGCGCGCGAGCGAGTCGTGGTCGCGGTCACCGGCGGGCCGGAATCAGAGACCTTGGTGCGACGGGCATCCCGGATCGCGTCGAAGTCCAGCGCCGAGCTGATGGTGGTGCACGTCGTACGCGGTGACGGGTTGGCCGGCCTGTCGGAAACCCGAATGAACAAGATCCGTGAACTGGCAAACAGCTTGGACGCGTCCGTGCACACGGTGGTCGGTGACGACGTACCCACGGCCCTACTGGATTTCGCCCGCGAAATGAACGCCACTCAACTCGTGATGGGCACCTCCCGCCGGCCCCGCTGGGCGCGCGTGTTCGATGAGGGCATCGGCCCGACGATCGTCGAGCGGTCCGGCAAGATCGACGTGCACATCGTGACCCATGAGGAGTCCAAAGGCGGCTTTCACATAGCGTCGCTGGCGCCCGGCGAGCGACGCATCACCTCCTGGCTAGCCGCCTTCATCGTCCCGTCGATCATCTGCGCGGTCACGGTGACGATGCTGGACCCGTATCTGGACACCGGCGGCGAGAGCGCACTGTTCTTCATCGGGGTGCTGTTGGTCGGCCTGTTGGGAGGTGTTGCCCCGGCGGCACTTTCGGCAGTACTGTCCGGGCTGCTGCTCAATTACTTTTTGATAGCCCCCCGGCACAGCTTCACCATCGCCGAACCCAACAGCGCCATCACCGAATTGGTGCTGTTGCTGATCGCGGTTGCCGTCGCGGTCCTTGTCGACGGCGCGACCAAACGCACCCGGGAAGCCCGACTGGCCTCGCAAGAGGCGGAACTGCTCACGCTGTTCGCGGGGTCGGTGCTGCGCGGTGCCGACCTCGAGACGCTGCTCGAACGGGTGCGCGAGGCCTACTCACAGCGTGCGGTCAGCATGCTGCGTGAGCCTAGCGAGGTAGACCGGGCGAATGGGAGGAAGAGCTATCTCGTCGCCTGCGTGGGCAAAGACCCTTGTGTGACCGTCGATTCCGCCGACACCGCGATCGAGGTCGGCGACGACGAGTTCTGGATGCTGATGGCCGGCAGGAAGCTCTCGGCACGCGACCGCCGGGTGCTGACCGCGGTGGCCAAGCAGGCAGCGGGTCTGATCAGGCAGCGCGAGTTGGCCGAAGAAGCCAGCCGGGCAGAGGCGATCGGGCGGGCCGACGAGTTGCGCCGCTCGCTGCTCTCGGCGGTCAGCCACGACCTGCGCACGCCGCTGGCCGCGGCCAAGGTCGCGGTGTCCAGCTTGCGCGCCGAAGATGTGGCCTTCTCCGCCGAGGACACCGCCGAATTGCTGGCCACCATCGAGGAATCCATCGACCAGCTGACCGCACTGGTCGGAAACCTGCTCGATTCCTCTCGTCTGGCCGCCGGCGTGGTTCACCCCGATCTGCGCCGGGTGTACCTGGAGGAAACGATGCAACGCGCATTGATCAGCATCGGCAAGGGCGCTACCGGCTTCTACCGGTCGGCGATCGATCGCGTCAAGGTCGACGTGGGCGACGCCGTGGTGATGGCCGACCCCGGGCTACTCGAACGAGTCTTTGCCAACCTGATCGACAATGCGCTGCGGTACGCGCCCAACTGCGTAGTCCGGGTCAACGCGGGACGGGTCGGCGATCGCGTCTTGATCAATGTCATCGACGAAGGCCCCGGGATCCCGCACGGAGCCGAGGACCAGATTTTCGAAGCCTTCCAGCGGCTGGGGGATCACGACAACACCACCGGCGTCGGACTGGGAATGTCAGTGGCGCGCGGCTTCGTGGAAGCCATGGGCGGCACCATTCAGGCCGGTGACACCCCCGGGGGCGGACTCACGGTGGTGGTAGACCTCGCTGCGCCGCAGCAACAGATCGGCGCCCGATGACCAGGGTCCTGGTGATCGATGACGAGCCGCACATCCTGCGCGCACTGCGCATCAACCTGTCCGTGCGAGGCTACGAGGTCATTACCGCGTCGACCGGTGCCGGTGCCCTGCGCGCCGCGGCCGAACACAAACCCGATGTGGTGATCCTCGACCTCGGCCTGCCCGACATCTCCGGCATCGAGGTCCTGGGTGGTCTGCGCGGCTGGCTGACCGCGCCGGTGATCGTGTTGTCCGCGCGCACTGATTCGTCCGACAAGGTCGAGGCACTGGACGCCGGGGCCGATGACTACGTCACGAAACCGTTTGGGATGGACGAATTTCTGGCGCGACTGCGGGCCGCGGTCCGCCGCAACACCGCGGCCTCCGAAACCGACGAGCCGGTGGTCGAAACCGACGCGTTCACCGTCGACCTGGCCGCCAAGAAGGTCACCAAGAACGGCACGGAGGTGCACCTCACCCCTACCGAATGGGGCATGCTCGAGGTGCTGGTGCGCAACCGCGGCAAGCTGGTCGGCCGCGAGGAACTGCTCAAAGAGGTGTGGGGGCCGGCGTATGCGACCGAAACTCATTACCTGCGTGTGTATCTCGCACAGTTGCGGCGCAAACTCGAAGACGACCCGTCGCATCCCAAACACCTGCTGACCGAATCGGGTATGGGCTACCGGTTCGAGGCGTGAGTCGTGCGCTAAGTGCGTCGAGTGTGCGTCCAGGGCGTCGAGTGTGCGAAATTCTCGCCCTGCACGCACACTGAAAGCCGTCAATGCACATTCGAAAAGCGTGGCAGCGATACGAGTCAGCGTGGTATGCGCAAAGCGACGTAGTAGTCATGCTGTCGAGTGCAGTCGACGGTATAGCGCATCGCCTGCGTCACGCCCTCGGAATCGAATTCCAGCCAGCGCTGGGTGCGCTGGCGCTCAAACTCGGTCCAGGACGCCACGGTGAATCTTTCGAGGAACGTGTCCGGTTGCCCGACACTGTGATAAAGCCGCCAACTATGCCCGCCCGTTCGCAGCCGTGATCGACGGACCGAGCTCATCGCCTCGGCAAAGTAGTCGAGGTTGTCGGCCGGCACCTGGTAACGAACGGTGACGAGCACCGGTCCATCTTCGGGAGGCGGTTCAAACACGATCGTCGGTGACGGCCACGTACAGGAAACCTCGACTCCCAGCTTTCCGGTGGACGGTCGTAGCGGCAACGCGGCAACACTCAGGGCAACAACGCCCAGCAACACCGCCGAGCACACCAGCGCGACGTCAAGTCCTTCGCGCGTGGCGATGGCACCCCAGAGATAGGAGCCAATTGCCTGTGATCCCGTGGAGACGAGTAGATACACCGCCAACGCGCGGGCACGAACCCAGCGCGGCAACGATAGCTGCGCTGCAGCGTTCAACGTTGTCAACGTCATAAGCCAGGCCATCCCCGACAACATCAAAATGGGAATCGACACGGCGAACGGCAGCCAGGCGACCGCCAGCAATGCCCCACCGTATACGCCCGCGGAGCCCGCCAAAAGCGCGTTGTCGGACACCCACCGGCGTAACCGTGCGGCAACCACGACGGCCAGTACGGCACCAAAACCGATGGCCGCCAGCGCCACACCGTAGCCGCTCGCTGCCAGGTGCCATCTGCGGGCGGCAACCACCGGCAGCAGAGCCAGCAACGCCGAGGCGGGAAGCAGGAAAAGGGCGGCGCGCAACAGAATCCTGCGGAAATTGGGACCGTGACGAACGAAGAGCAGTCCGGCGACCATGGCCTGGCCGAAGTGTTCTCGCTCGATCAGCACGCTTTGCTTGGGCTGTTTCCACGCCAGCAGAGCAACAATTATTCCGCCAAACGATACTGCATTGATCGCGAAAACCGCTGCGACGCCGGACAATGCCACCACGAGGCCACCGAGGGCCGGTCCAATCGCCCGGGCGGCATTACCCGCGACGCTGCCCAACGTCGAGGCAGCCGGTATCTGCTCCCGCGGGACAAGCTCAGGCTGAATCGCCTGCCAGGCCGGCCCGGTCAGCGCGGAAGCGCAACCGATGGCCACGGTGAACATCAACAGCGATGTCGGGCCAAGCCGACCGAGGTAGGTCAGCACCGCCAGGGCGAGCGCCACCAGCACGGCATACGACTGCAGAAATATCAGTAACCGCCGCCGGTCGAACAGATCGGCAAGCGCGCCAGCGAACAATCCCAACAGCAACGTCGGCCCAAGAGTTGCCGTCTGCACCAGCGCCACGATGACGTCGCTGCTGTGTCTTTCCACCAAAAACCATTGGGCCGCCACGGTTTGCATCCACGTCCCGATGTTGGAGCCCAGCTGCGCAATGAACAAGCCGCGGTAGACGCGGCTGCGCAACGGCGCCCAAGCCGACGGTTGCCCACCGGCGCGCTCTTGCAACTGGGTCACCACTGAACTTTAGGGCAACTAGCCAATTGCGGCGCGCGCAGCGCTCGCCGAGCGGCGACCAGACTACCGCGCGATCGACAGCACGATGCCGTCGAGGATGTCGTGCTCGCTGACGGTCAGCTCGTCGATGCCCGCCCGGGCGTTCAGCTCGCGGGCCAACTCCTCGACGACGATCGCGCCGCCGCCGATCACATCGGCCCGGCCTTCGTGCATCGGCGCCAGCGCCGCACGCTGGGATCGCGTCATGCCGATCAACCGCTCGCACACCGACAACAGGTCATCGCCGGCGACCCGCGAAAGGTGAATGGCCGCAGCATCATACGTTGACATATTGTGCGCCAACGCCGACAGCGTGGTCATCGTGCCGGCCAGCCCGACCCAGGTCCGGGCTTCCGCCACGGGCACTGCCCGCAGTGCGGGTTCGAGCCGCTCGCCCACGAACCGACGCGCCGCCTCCACTTCCTGCGATGTCGGCGGGTCGGAGTGCAAGCAGCGTTCGGTCAACCGGACGCAGCCGATGTCGGCCGAGTAACTCGCCACCACCTGGTCTGCGCCCAGCACGATCTCGGTGGAGCCGCCGCCGAGATCGACGACGACGAAAGGCCCACGGGTGTGGTCTAATTCGCCGACCGCGCCGCGGAAAGACAACTCGGCCTCTTCGGCTCCGGTGATCACCTCGGCGACCGCCCCGGGCAGCACGCTGCCCAGCACGTCGGCCGTCATCGCGAAGAAGTCAGCACGGTTGGAGACGTCGCGGGCGGCCGATGTGGCGACCATCCGAACTCGCTCGACGCCGTGGGCTCGCATCAGATCCGCGTAGTCGGCCAGCGCTGCTCTGGTCCGCTCGATCGCCTCCGGCGCAAACTGACCGGTGGCGTCGACACCCTGGCCCAGGCGCACGATCCGCGTCTCGCGATGCACATCGCGCAGCTGCCCACCGGATACGTCGGCGATCAGCAACCGTATCGAGTTGGTGCCGCAGTCGACTCCGGCGGCTCTCAACGCCATAGCTCACCATCCAGCACGGCGGCCATCGCCGGCTCGGCGGCGAGCAGCGCCAACGCCTCGTCGCCGAGCGGATTGAGCCCGGGCCCCTTGGCCAGTGCATGCGCGATCAGCACGTGCAGGCATTTGACCCGGTCCGGCATGCCGCCGCCCGAGAACGTCGTCCCGAGTGGCTCGATCGCGTCACGCTCGGCCAGATACGACTCGTGAGCCCGCCGATAGGCGGCGGCCAATTCGGCGTCCGTCTGCAACCGCTCGGTCATCTCCCGCATCAGTCCGGTCGTCTCCAGCCTGCTCGCGGCCGTGGTGAGCGTCGGATGCGTCAGGTAGTACAACGTCGGAAACGGCGTGCCGTCAGGAAGTTTCGGCGCGGTCTTCACCACGCCGGGCTCGCCGTTGGGACACCGGTAGGCGATTTCCAGCACACCGCGCGGCTCGCGACCGAGCTGGCGTGCCACCGCTTCCAGGTCGGCACGATCAACCACCGGGAGTCGTGGGCTTCGGTGATTCCGGCGGTGCGGGCGCTCCAGGCTCGGCCGGCGCGGGCGCCGGGGCGCTGGCCGGTGGCAAGTGTGGGGCGTCGGCGATGGTGTGCCACAAGGAGGAGTACCAGGGTGCGCTGCTCGCCGGTTTCGCCGTCTCGGCTCCCGGCTGCGCGGATGCCGCCGCGGCCGCCGGAAGTTGGACTTGGAACGGCGTGTCCCCGGGCATCACAAAGCCCAGGCGCTCGCGGGCCTGCGCCGCGATGTAAGCCGGGTCGCCGAGCTTGACCTTCTTCTGCTCGAGGTCGGCGATCTGACGTCGCAGCGCGGCTTCACTGGCCGTCAACTGCGACATCTCGGTGCGCTGCGCGAAATAGGTGCGCACCGGACCCGCGATGGTCAATGTCAGCACGCAGACGACCGCGGCCAGCACCGCCGCACGCCGGGCGGTGAAGCCCATCCGCTGCTCGGACCGCTGCTCGACGGATTCCGCGATCTGCCGCTTGATCGGTTCGACGATGTGCTCGGCCGTCGTCCGGGCGTCGGCGGCGTTCTGCGCGGTTTTCGACGTGCGCGACGCCGGCTTGGACGACGGTTTGGCGGCGCGAGGGCGCCGAACCGAATCGCCCGCTTTCCCCGGGCGCGATGCCGGGGAGCGGCGTTTCGGATCTGGGCGTTTCGCGTCGGGCATCGGAGATCTAGTCGCGTTTCCCGTTGACTGTCAAGCTATTTCACATCCAGCGCGTAGCGCGGGAAGGCCAGATCGCCGGCGTAGCGGGCCGCGTCGCCGAGTGCTTCCTCGATGCGCAGCAGCTGGTTGTATTTAGCGACCCGCTCGCTGCGGGCTGGCGCGCCCGTCTTGATCTGCCCGCTGCCGACGGCCACCGCCAGGTCGGCGATCGTGGTGTCTTCTGTCTCGCCGCTGCGGTGGCTCATCATCGTGCGGTATCCGCTGTGGTGAGCCAGCGCGACGGCGTCGAGAGTCTCGGTCAGCGTGCCGATTTGGTTCACCTTGACCAGCAACGCGTTGGCGACGCCCTTTTCGATGCCCTCCTCGAGCCGCTCGGGATTGGTGACGAAGATGTCGTCGCCCACGATTTGTACCCGGTCACCGATCGACGACGTCAGGTCCGCCCAGCCCTGCCAATCGTCTTCCGACAGCGGGTCTTCGATCGAGACCAGCGGGTAGGAGTCGAGCAGCTTGGCGTAGAACTCCGTCATCTGCTCGGCGGTACGAGTGGCGCCCTCGAAGCTGTAGCCGGTGCCGTCGGTGTAGAACTCGGTGGCCGCCGCGTCGAGGGCCAACGCCACATCGGTGCCCAGCTTGAAACCCGTCGCCTCGATGGCCGAGCTGATCAGGTCCAGCGCCGCGGTGGTTCCGGCCACGTCGGGGGCGAAGCCGCCCTCGTCGCCCAGGCCGGTGGAAAGGCCCTGCTTCTTCAAAACCGACTTCAGCGAGTGGTACACCTCGGCACCCCAGCGCAGCGCCTCGACGAAGCTCGGTGCGCCGATCGGCGCCACCATGAACTCCTGAATGTCGACGGCGGTGTCGGCGTGGGCGCCGCCGTTGAGGATGTTCATCATCGGCACCGGCAGGATGTGCGCGTTGGGGCCGCCGAGATACCGGAACAGCGGCAGCTCGGCCGAATCGGCGGCCGCCTTGGCGACGGCCAGCGAGACGCCCAGGATCGCGTTGCCGCCGAGCCGCGACTTGTCGGGGGTGCCGTCGAGGTCCACCAGCGCCTGGTCGACCAGCCGCTGATCGTCGGCGTTGAGGCCGATCACGGCCGGGCCGATCTCGTCGAGCACGGCCTGCACGGCTTTTTGCACACCCTTGCCGCCGTAGCGCTCCCCGCCGTCACGCAGCTCGACGGCCTCGTGCTCCCCGGTCGACGCGCCGGACGGCACCGCCGCGCGGGCGAAGGTTCCGTCGATCAGGGCAATCTCGACCTCGACCGTCGGGTTGCCTCGGGAATCGAGGATCTCGCGGGCCCCGACCTGCTCGATAATCGGCACTAGGATCTCCTTGCCTAAACTTTTCTAGTAGCTGATGCCTGTCCCCCGGCCGGCCTTCAGCCTAAAGCCTGGGTCAGCGATTCATCCTTCTACAGCGGGTGACCCGCCGCGTAAGCGGTCGCCCAGTCCCGGACGGCGCGCGCGTAGACGCCGGAGTTGTTGTAGGCCCGCAGCGCGGTGACCCATCCCCTGGGCGTCCCGAGATCCTTTCCACGCCAACACAAGTAACCCGCCGCCGCGAGCGCCGCGTCGTCGATGTTGTCCGGACTGAGGCGACCGTCGTTGTGGGCGTCGACACCGTACAACCGCCATGTCTCCGGAATGAATTGCATGGGCCCCATCGCGCGGGCTATCGCGGGCTGACTGTCGGTACTGTCTTGCGCGGCGTCGACAATGCGCAGGTTGCCGCTGGTACCGTCCAGCTGAACACCCCGGATGGGTGGACTCACATCCCCATTCGGCGACAGCGTCGAGCCCCGGTAGGTGCCGTGGTGACTCTCGACCTGCCCGATGCCCGCCAGCGTGGTCCACGCGATATGGCACTTCGGGTTTTCCACCTCGGCGACCCGGGCCGCATACGCGTAGGCCTCCAAAGCGATCAGCGGGATCTCCAGTGCCGCGGAGCGTGGCAGCGCCCAGTCCCGCAACTGGTCCGCGGGCCGGCCGCTGGCATGAGTGTTCACCGGCGGCACCGGATCCCCGAACGGCGGCGGCACGCCGGCGGGGATGAAGAGGCTGAGCTGCCAGGTACAGCTGGAGGCCAGGAGCATCGCGGTCGCGCCGATCACGGCGGCCGCCCGCAACCAACGCCTCGGCGACACCACGTACCCCTTAACTTCCTCTACACCAACGTCACCCACTGATTATCGTCCCATGACCTTTCGCCGGGGCCGGTCGCGTCGAGTCGGCAAACCCGCTTTCAGCTAATTTTTCGATTAGCTGACGACTACCGTGGATAGCAACGTGAGAACGATGCCGACCACCGGGATTCACCAACTCACAGGCCACATTACCCGCCGGGACCACGAAAAACGGCAAACATCGCGGCGGTCGCTGACCGCGAGCGTGCGCGCGATCTAAACCGGCGTCAGCCTCGGTCCCGGCTCCGTTTGGAGCCCTTGCCCGACCTCTTGGACTCCTTGCCGGACTCCTCCTCGGCGTCGCCGGCGTCCTCGTCCGCATCGTCGGCATCGCCGTCGTCCTCGGCCTCGGCGGTGTCCTCTTCGGCGTCCTCGGCCGCGACATCCTCGACCGCGTCGGAGGGCCAGTGCTCGCGCCACTCCGCCTCGGTGACCTCGCCCAGCGGAGCCATGTCGAACTCTTCGGGCACGCTGTCCCCGCGGCGCGTGGCGGCGATCGACCTCTCGACCGCGCGGACCGTGTCCACGAACTCCAAAACCGCTGTGCGCAAGAAGCTTTCCGCATCGACGTCGGTCAGCACGGAGATCGAGGTGATCTCGGCGGGAATCAGATCGGCGGGCAGACCGGCCGCATGCGCGCGTTGAACCACCTTCTGCGCCAGCGCTAACGCCGGCTGACCGGTATGGACGTCATCCATCACCGAATTGCGCGGTTTCTCTGCGGCCTTACGCTCTTCCCATTGGGCCAGTTGCTCTTCAAGCGAAATCGATTGGCCCGCAAGTACTCCCGGCACCCGGTTGGCCAGCTTTCGCATCAGCGTGGCGGCGACCTCGTCGATGTCGAACGGGAACTGGCGCGCCTCCTCGGCGATGCGGGCGTGAAAGAGCACCTGCAGCAACACGTCACCGAGTTCTTCGCGCAGCTGGTCGGCATTGCCGCTGCGGACCGCGTCCAAGAGCTCGTAGGTCTCCTCGAGCAGGAACCTGCGCAGCGAGTCGTGGGTCTGCTCGCTTTCCCACGGTCCGGCGGTGCGCAGTTTGTCCATCATCGCGACGGCATCGACAAGTCGTTCACCGCGGGGTGTCTCCGGCGCCGAGATCAACCGGGCACCCGCGGCCAACCGGGCGGTGACGGCGGGGTGGTCGGGGTCTGATGACAACAACACCGGCGCGTCGTCGCCGGTGTCCACCGGCCGCGCGGACGACAGCGACCAGGGCACCGCGACGGGCATCTCCTCGGTGTACTGAATCTCGCCGGTGAGGTGCTCGATCGCCTGGAGGGGCACCAGCGAGGGACGGCGGGGGTCGAACAAGACGACGATCATCGCGCCTGTTACTCCTCCCTGGTCATCGCTGAAGCTGACTCAGCCGGCCGACTTGCGGTCCGCTTCGTCGTCGCGCGCCGGTGACGCACTCGTTATACCAATTTCTTGCTGCGGTTTCCCTTGCAGGGCCGTCACCAAGTTGGCCACCATCTGCACCAACTCGACATCGCGGAGCCGCGGCGCGCCCACACCGCCGGCCCGCGGAATCGGAACCTGCACCGTGGACGTCGTGGCGCGGTAGTTGGCGGCCGGATACATCCGCTTGAGGCGCACCTGGGCAGAATCCAGCAGCGTAATCGGCGACAGCCGCACCGTAGCCGCAGATGGGGCCGAGACCTCGGTGATGCCCGAGGCGCGGCACAGCAGCCGCAGCCGCGCCACGGCCACCAGCCGCTGCGCCGGTTCGGGCAGCGACCCGTAGCGGTCGGTGAGCTCGTCGACGACGGCGTCGACGGCCGCGTCGTCGGGTGCGGCGGCCAGGCGCCGATAGCCCTCCAGCCGGAGCCGGTCACTGGCGATGTAGTCCGGCGGCAGGTGCGCGTCCACCGGAAGGTCGATGCGCACATCCTTGGGCTCTTCGGGGGAGGTGACGGTTTGGCCGTCGGCGGCCGCCCGGTACGCCTCCACGGCCTCGCCCACCAACCGCACGTACAGGTCGAAGCCGACGCCCGCGACGTGGCCGGACTGCTCGACACCCAGCACATTGCCGGCGCCGCGGATCTCGAGATCCTTCAGCGCGACCGCCATGCCGGCACCCAGCTCGTTGTTCTGCGCGATGGTCGCCAACCGGTCATAGGCCGTCTCGGTCAACGGCACCTGCGGTGGATAGAGGAAGTAGGCGTAGCCGCGCTCGCGGCTGCGGCCGACCCGGCCGCGCAGCTGGTGCAGCTGGGACAGCCCGAAGGTGTCGGCGCGCTCGACGATCAGCGTGTTGGCGTTGGAGATGTCCAGCCCGGTCTCCACGATCGTGGTGCACACCAGGATGTCGTAGTCGCGGTTCCAGAAACCCTCCACGGCGCGTTCCAGCAAGTCCTCGGGCATCTGCCCGTGCGCGACGACCACCCGCGCCTCGGGCACCAGCTCGCGCACCCGCGCGGCGGTGGCGTCGATCGAGCTCACCCGGTTGTGCACGTAAAAGGCCTGCCCGTCGCGCAGCAGCTCGCGCCGTAACGCGGCGGCGATCTGCTTTTCCTCCTGCGGGCCGACGTAGGTCAGCACCGGGTAGCGCTCTTCCGGCGGCGTCAGGATCGTCGACATCTCGCGGATCCCGGCCAGGCTCATCTCCAGGGTGCGCGGGATCGGAGTCGCGCTCATGGTCAGCACATCGACGTGGGTGCGCAGCGACTTGATGTGCTCCTTGTGCTCAACGCCGAACCGCTGCTCCTCGTCGACCACGACCAGGCCCAAATCCTTCCAGCGCACCCCGGTCTGCAGCAGCCGGTGGGTGCCGATCACGATGTCCACCGACCCGTCGGCCAGGCCGTCGATCACGGTGCGTGACTCGGTGGGGTCGGTGAACCGGGACAGCCCCTTCACGGTCACCGGGAAGCCGGTCATCCGATCGGTGAACGTCTGCAGATGCTGGTCGGCCAGCAGCGTGGTGGGCACCAGCACCGCGACCTGTTTGCCGTCCTGTACAGCTTTGAACGCCGCCCGCACCGCGATCTCGGTCTTGCCGTAGCCGACGTCGCCGCAGATCACCCTGTCCATCGGGATCGGCTTTTCCATGTCGGATTTGACCTCGGTGATCGCGGTCAGCTGGTCGACGGTCTCGGTGAAACCGAACGCGTCCTCCATCTCGGCCTGCCAGGGCGTGTCCGGCGCGAACGCGTGTCCGGCACTGGCCTGCCGCTTGGCATACAGCGACACCAGTTCGCCGGCGATCTCCCGCACCGCACGGCGTGCCTTGGTCTTGGTGTTGGTCCAGTCGCTGCCGCCCAGCTTGCTCAGCGCCGGGGCCTGGCCGCCCACATACCGGGACAGCTGATCCAGGGAATCCATGGGGACATAGAGCTTGTCGGAACCGCCACCCCGCCTGGCCGACGCGTACTCCAGGACCAGATACTCGCGCCGGGCGCCGCCGACGGTCCGCTCGGTCATCTCCACGAACCGCCCGATTCCGTGCTGATCGTGCACCACCAGATCGCCCGCCGTCAGCGCGAGCGGGTCGACGGTGTTGCGCCGCTTGGCCGCCAGCCGCTTGCCGTCGGTTGCCGTGGCTCGGCTCCCGGTCAGATCGGCTTCGGTGATGACGACGAGGTTGGCGCCGGGTATCACAAGGCCGCCGTGCAGCGGACCCTTGAGCACCCCGACAACCCCCGGGTTGGGAGCCGCGCCGGATTCCAACATGGCGGCCGGGGTGTCGGACTCGGCCAACCGCTCCACCACCCGATGGGCGGTCCCCGTCCCGGGTGCGACGATCGCGGCGTAGCCGCCGGTCAAGACGTGGGCACGCAGCATCGCAAAGATGCCGTCGATATCGTGCTGATGACCACGCGCCGACGGCGCCGCCCGGACATCCAGCTCGACGGCCGATTCGTCGGACAGCTGGCTCAACGTCCACCATGGGTGACCGGCCCGGGCCGCCGCGTCCCGCACGTCGTCCAGTTCGGCGAAGCCCGACCCGCCCAGCTGTTCGACGTCGATGGGAGCCTCGGTGCCCAGCGCGGCCACCGACCAGGACGCCTCGAGGAATTCACGGCCGGTCTTGATCAGGTCAGCGGCCCGGGTGCGCACCTTTTCCGGGTCGCACAGCAACACCGGCGTTCCCTCGGCCAGCTGTTCGACCAGTAGCGCGTGGTCGTCGGGCCGCAGCACCGGCAGCAGTGCCTCCATCCCGTCGACGGGGATTCCTTCAGCCAGCTTCGCCAGCATGTCGGTGACACTGCCGGTGATCGCGTCCGAACCTGGAGGGTGCTGTGCGACCAACTCGGCGGCCCGCGCCCGCACGTCGTCGGTGAGCAGCAATTCCCGGCAGGCGACCGCGATCAGCGTCTGCACCTCGATCTCCGGGATGGAGCGCTGATCGGCGACCGAGAACATCCGCATTTCGGTGACCTCGTCGCCCCAGAACTCGATGCGCACCGGGTGCTCGGCCGTCGGGGCGAATATGTCGAGAATCCCCCCGCGGACAGCGAACTCGCCGCGCCGGCCGACCATGTCCACCCGGGTATACGCCAGCTCGACCAGTCGGGCGATCACTTCTTCGAAGCCGATGTCTTGACCGACGCGAAGGGTTACCGGTTCCTGGTGTCCCAGCCGCGGCGCCATAGGCTGCAGCAGCGAACGCGCCGCGGTCACCACCACCCGCAACGGCGGGCCCAGCCGGGTGTCGTCGGGGTAAGCCAGCCGGCGCAGCACCATCAAACGGGTGCCGACGGTATCAACGCCGGGCGAGAGCCGCTCGTGCGGCAGGGTCTCCCAGGACGGGAAGACGGCGACCGCACTGCCGAAGACGCCGCGCAGTTCGGCGGCGAGGTCGTCGGCTTCGCGCCCGGTGGCGGTGACCACCAGCAAGGAACCCTGCTGTGCCAACGCACTTGCCACGAACAGCCGCGCGCTGGCCGGGCCAACGAGGCTCAATTCGGCGGGTACACCGGCGGTGGACTCGACGAGCTGGGAGAAGGTTGGCGCTGTCAGCGCTAATTCAACGAGCCCCGCGATCGGGGTTTCTGGGCGAGCAGGCCCCGGTGCGGTCATGATGCACTCATTCTAGGTGCGCCGAACATCGTCAATATTGCCCCTGGGTGCGTCAAAGGATCGTAAGGATCACGCCATCCGCCCCTGACCGGACGCACTTTGAAGTCATGACATTGCTTGACATGCTGCCCTCCATCGGCCGGGCGGCTCCCCGACGGCTGGATCCCGCGATCTGGCCTGTCACTACGCATTCCGACGAGGAGGGCCGCCTTTGCATCGGCGGCGTACCCCTTCCGGACATCGCCGACGAGTTCCACACCCCCACCTACGTCATCGACGAAACCGACTTCCGCTTCCGCGCCCGTCGCTACCGCAAGGCGTTGCGCGGCGTCGAGGTCGTCTATGCCGGAAAGTCTCTGCTGACGACGGCAGTGGCACGCTGGGCACGCGAAGAAGGCCTGGGCGTCGACGTCTGCTCGGCCGGTGAGCTGGCCGTCGCCTTGGCCGGCGGCGTGGACCCGGCCCGGATCATCATGCACGGCAACGCGAAATCGCCCGACGAGTTGCAGCAGGCGGTGCGCGCCGGAGTCGGGCGCATCGTGCTGGATTCCTGCATCGAGATCGCCTACTTGGCGGGATGCGCCCGCAAGCGCCAGCCGGTGCTCATCCGGGTGACACCGGACATCGACATCCACGGGCACCGCGCGGTCACCACCGGTATCAGCGACCAGAAATTCGGGTTCACCCTCGCCGAGGACCGGGCCGCCGACGCGGTGCAGCGCGTGCTGGCCCACCCGATCCTCGACCTGGTCGGGCTGCACTGCCACATCGGCTCGCAGGTCACCGACCCCGCCCTGTACGGCGAGGCCATCCACCGGATGATCGCCGCGATGGCCGACATCCGCGCGCGGCACGGCGTCATCCTCACCGAGTTGAACATCGGCGGCGGCCACGCGATCCCCTACATCTCGGGCGATCGCGAGTTCGAGCTCCACGACCTGGCCGTCGTCATCGAAGACGCCGTGGACGAGGCCTGCGCCGCCGAACACTTCCCGCGGCCGACCATCGTCGTGGAACCCGGTCGCGCCGTCAGCGGCCGGGCCGGCGTGACGCTGTACCGCGTGTGCTCGGTCAAAACGCAGCCCGGTGGGCGCACCTTCGTCGCCGTCGACGGCGGCATGAGCGACAACCCGCGGGTGTCGTTGTACGGCGCCCAGTACACGGTCACGTTGGCCAACCGCCATTCGCTGGGGCTCAAGCAGCGGGTCACGGTCGCCGGCCGGCACTGCGAGGCGGGCGACGAGATCGCCCGCGATATCGAGTTACCGGTGGACCTGCATCCCGGCGACCTGCTGGCCGTGGCGTGCACCGGCTCCTACCACCACAGCATGGCGTCGAACTACAACATGGTCTGCCGCCCGCCACTGGTGGCCGTCAAGGACGGCCGGGTCCGCCAGCTGATTCGCCGGGAGACGGTCGCCGACCTGATGTCACGCGACTGCGGTTGAATGTGGCCCCGCGGGGCCACGCCAGGTCGTCGAGCCTAACGGCGCTGCGAAAAATCAGGCCGAAAATCGCACTGCGGTTAGGCTCGCGAAGCGGGCGGCCCGCAGCGGCTCGGGGCTCGCGAAGCGGGCGGCCCGCAGCGGCTCGGGGGGCGCGGAGCGGGCGGCCCGCAGCGGCTCTAGGCTCGCGAAGCCGCCCTACTCGTCTTGCAGCCGGGGATCGGATTCCAGATGCGTCAGGCCGTTCCACATCAGGTTGACCAGGTGCGCGGCGACGACTTCCTTCTTGGGCTCGCGGGTGTCGAGCCACCACTGCGCGGTCATCGACACCGAGCCCACCAACGCCTGGGCGTACAGCGGCGCCAGATCCGGATCCAGGCCGCGGCGGGCGAAGTCGCCGGCCAGGATGGAACTGACCTGGCTGACCGCGTCGTTGAGCAGGCTGGAATAGGTGCCGGCGCTGATCGACGCGGGCGAGTCGCGGATCATGATCCGAAAGCCGTCGGTGCGTTCCTCGACGTAGGTGAGCAACGCCAGGGCCACCCGCTCGACGCGTACCCGGGACCGGTTGTTGGTCAGCGACGAGGTGATGCCGTCCAGCAGCGCCGACATCTCGCGGTCGACGACCACGGCGTACAGGCCCTCCTTGCCGCCGAAATGCTCGTAGACCACGGGTTTGGACACGTTGGCGCGCTGCGCGATCTCCTCGATCGAGGTGCCTTCATAGCCGCGTTCGGCAAAAAGCGAGCGCGCGATGCCGATGAGTTGGTGTCGGCGCTCAGTACCGGTCATCCGCGCGCGCGGCGCGCGCACTTCTTTATCCGGGGCTGCCACGTCAACCAGCGTATCGGTTTGCCCAGGTGAAATCGCCCGAGTTTTCCTGTGGGCGCTAATGGCACCCACACCGTCTAAAGTCTTGGTGGCGCGGTTGGCGTTAGCCGCCGCCGCCCGTGATCTGCAGTCCGTCGTGGTGTAATCGGCAGCACCTCTGATTTTGGTTCAGATAGTTCAGGTTCGAGTCCTGGCGACGGAGCTTAGGTTGCCCGTCTTAGGGGCGCACGGGGATGGGATTTTTGCCACCGGTGCAGGTGAATGACAGTCTTGACGACGTGGCGGGGCTTCGGCCTCCCGCCTCGCGTGGGACAAAGCACGAGGAGATTCCATGTCGTTTCGCGGTGACACTGCGGTCGTCGTTTTAGCGGCCGGGCCCGGCACCCGGATGCGCTCTGACACCCCGAAGGTGCTGCACACCATCGCCGGCCGCAGCATGTTGTCGCATGCCCTGCACGCGATCACCAAGGTGGCGCCTGCGCGCCTGGTCGTGGTCCTGGGCCATGAGCACCAGCGCATCGCGCCGATCGTCGCCGAACTCGCCGGCACCCTCGGACGTCCGATCGACGTCGCCCTGCAGGACCGACCCCGCGGCACCGGCCACGCCGCCCTCTGCGGCCTGTCCGCGCTGCCGCAGGACTACGCCGGCGTCGTCGTGATCACCTCCGGCGATACCCCGCTGCTGGACTCCGACACCCTGGCCGACCTGATCGCGACCCACAACGCGGTTTCGGCCGCCGCGACGGTGCTGACCACCACGCTGAGCGATCCCTTCGGCTACGGCCGCATCCTGCGCACTCAGGACGACGAGGTGATGGCGATCGTGGAGGAAGCCGACGCGACTGCCCCGCAGCGCAAGATCGGCGAGGTCAACGCCGGCGTCTACGCCTTCGACGCCGCCGCCTTACGCTCGGCGCTGGGCCGACTGAGCTCCAACAACGCCCAGCAGGAGCTCTACCTGACCGACGTCATCGCCATCCTGCGCGACGATGGCCAGCTCGTGCATGCCCGGCACGTGAACGACAGCGCGCTGGTGGCCGGGGTGAACAACCGCGTCCAGCTGGCCCAGCTTGGTGCCGAGCTCAACCGCCGCATCGTCGCCGCCCACCAGATCGCGGGCGTCACCGTGATCGATCCGGCCACCACCTGGATCGACGTCGACGTGACGATCGGCCGCGACACCGTCATCCACCCCGGAACCCAACTGCTGGGCGGAACCCAGATCGGCGGCGGCTGCGTCGTCGGCCCGGACACCACGCTGGCCGACGTGACCGTCGCCGACGGAGCCTCGGTGATCCGGACGCACGGCGAATCGGCGGCGATCGGTAGCGGCGCCATGGTCGGCCCCTACACGTATCTGCGGCCCGGCACCGTGCTGGGAGCCGATGGGAAGCTGGGCGCGTTCGTCGAGGTCAAGAACTCCAACATCGGGACCGGTACCAAGGTGCCGCACCTGAGCTACGTCGGCGACGCCGACATCGGCGAGCACAGCAATATCGGCGCATCCAGCGTGTTCGTCAACTACGACGGCACGACCAAGCGGCGCACCACCGTCGGCTCACACGTCCGCACCGGCTCGGACACCATGTTCGTGGCGCCGGTGACCGTCGGCGACGGGGCCTACACCGGCGCCGGCACGGTGCTCCGCGACGATGTCCCGCCAGGAGCACTGGCGGTTTCGGCCGGTCCGCAACGCAACATCGAGAACTGGGTGCAACGTAAACGTCCAGGCAGCGCCGCCGCGGAAGCCGCGGACAAGGCCGCCCAGCAAGCACCGGCGGCCACCCCGCCGTCCGAATCCGGATAGACACCATGAATTTGGTGTCTGGCAACCCGGCCAACTTTCCGTACGATTCGCTACGTACGATGGGCACTTCCATTTCGATCCGAACGGCGAGGGCAGCACGGTGAGCCACGACTGGACCGATAATCGCAAGAATCTGATGCTGTTCTCCGGCCGGGCACATCCCGAGCTGGCCGAGCAGGTCGCCAAGGAACTCGACGTTCACGTCACCGCACAGACGGCGCGGGAATTCGCCAACGGCGAGATCTTCGTTCGCTTCGACGAATCCGTACGCGGGTGCGACGCGTTCGTCCTGCAGTCCTGTCCGGATCCGGTGAACAACTGGCTGATGGAAGCGCTGATCATGATCGACGCACTCAAGCGCGGCAGCGCCAAACGGATCACCGCCGTCATGCCGTTCTACCCCTACGCCCGCCAGGACAAGAAGCATCGCGGCCGCGAACCGATCTCGGCGCGACTGGTCGCCGACCTGCTCAAGACCGCGGGGGCCGACCGGATCGTGACCGTCGACCTGCACACCGATCAGATCCAGGGTTTCTTCGACGGCCCCGTCGACCACATGCGCGGCCAGACCCTGCTGACCAGTTACATCAAGGACAACTATCCCGAAGGCAACATGGTCGTGGTCTCCCCCGACTCCGGCCGGGTGCGCATCGCCGAGAAATGGGCCGATTCGCTGGGTGGCGTTCCGCTGGCCTTCATTCACAAGACCCGCGACCCGCGGGTGCCCAACCAGGTGGTGTCCAACCGCGTCGTCGGTGAGGTCGACGGTCGCACCTGCGTGCTGATCGACGACATGATCGACACCGGCGGCACCATTGCCGGCGCCGTGAATCTGTTGCGCGAAGACGGCGCCAGTGACGTGATCGTCGCGGCGACCCACGGTGTGCTGTCGGAGCCGGCCGCCGAACGGCTGGCCGCATGCGGTGCCCGCGAGGTCATCGTCACGAACACGCTGCCGATCGGCGACGAGAAGCGTTTCCCGCAGCTCACGGTGCTCTCGATCGCGCCGCTACTGGCCAGCACCATTCGCGCTGTATTCGAAAATGGCTCTGTCACAGGGCTATTCGACGGAGACGCCTAGATGGCTTCGGCTTCTGGGGGCTCCGGCTCCGCCGTCATCTACCACAACCCTAAGTGCAGTACCTCTCGCAAGACGCTGGATATGTTGCGGGACAACGGTTTAGAACCCACCATCGTGCCGTATCTGAAGATGCCGCCGTCGAGGGACGAGCTCGTGAAGATGATCCGCGATGCGGGCATCGATGTGCGCACCGCGGTGCGTAAGCGTGAATCGCTGTATACCGAACTGGGACTGGCCGATGCAACCGACGATCGGCTGCTCGACGCGATGGCCGAACATCCGATTCTGATCGAGCGCCCGTTCGTCGTGACCGCGAAGGGCACCCGACTGGCCCGTCCGATCGACGCGATCCGCGAGATTCTGTGAGACGGCTCGCCGCCGCTGTCACGATTGCCGCACTGACGGCTGCTTGTGGGCCCAAAACACCCGACTACCAGTCGGTCTGGACGACGAGTTCGACGACCACGACCACCACGACGACCGACAAGCCCGTCCCGCTGTCGCAGTATCTGGACAGCATCGGCGTGACCGGGCAACAGGTGGCGCCGAGCTCGCTGACCGACCTGACGGTGTCGATACCGACGCCTCCGGGCTGGGCGCCGTTTACCAATCCGCACATCACGCCGCAGACACTGATTCTGGCCAAGGGCGGCAAGTATCCGACGGCGCGGCTCGTGGTGTTCAAGCTGAACGGCGACTTCGACCCGGCGCAAGTCATCAAGCACGGCAACGACGATGCCCAATTGTTCGAGGACTTCAAGCAATTGGACGCCTCGATGGCACCCTTCAACGGGTTTCCCTCGTCGATGATCCAGGGCAGTTACAACAACGAGGGCACCCGGCTGCACAGCTGGAACCGGATCGTGCTGCCCACCGGGTCACCTCCGGCCAAGCAGAAGTACCTGGTTCAGCTGACCATCACCGGTCTGGCCGATCAGGCGGCCGCGCAGTCGACCGACGTCGACACGATCATTCACGGGTTCACCGTCGCCGCGAAATAGCGTCGCGGCTTTGCAACGAGATTGCCGTCAGGGTCGTGACGGCGCCCCAACGACAGCCATAGCGGCAATGTCGATGCGCCGCCTCGTCGGCGGATTCTCGAACAGTAGGGTTGTCAGGCATGACTGACTGGACCGCCGCCGATCTGCCGTCATTCGCCGGGCGCACCGCGATCATCACCGGAGCCAATAGTGGGCTGGGCGCGATCACGGCCCGCGAGTTGGCCCGAACCGGCGCCAAAGTCATCCTGGCCGTGCGCACCCCGAGCAAGGGTGAGGCCGCCGCGGCGCAGATGACCGGAGACGTCGAGGTGCGTCAACTGGATCTACAGGACCTCTCGTCGGTGCACCAATTCGCCGACGGGATCGCGAACGCCGACCTGCTGATCAACAACGCCGGCATCATGGCGGCCCCGTTCGCGCTCACCGCCGACGGCTTCGAGAGCCAGATCGGCACCAATCATTTCGGTCATTTCGCGCTGACCAACCTATTGCTGCCCAAGCTCACCGACCGGGTGGTGACGCTGTCGTCGATGGCGCACTGGCCCGGGCGCATCGACTTCGACGACATCAACTGGAAGAACCGGCGCTACTCGGCCTGGCTGGCCTACAGCCAGTCGAAGCTGGCCAACCTGTTGTTCACCAGCGAGCTGCAACGGCGCCTGAAGTTGGCCGGTTCGCCGCTGCGCTCGGTGGCGGCTCATCCCGGCTACTCGCACACCAACCTGCAGGGCGCCTCGGGCCGCAAATTGGGCGACGCGCTGATGTCCGCCGCCACCCGGGTGGTTGCCACCAGCGCCGACTTCGGCGCTCAGCAAACGCTGTACGCCGCGTCGCAGGACCTGCCGGGCGACACGTTCATCGGCCCCAAATTCGGTTGGATCGGCCGAACCCAACCCGTCAGTCGCAGCCGACGGGCACAGGATCCGACCACCGCCACCGCGCTCTGGGACCTGTCCGAGCAGGTCACCGGCACCAAATTTCCGCTCTAGGGCGCTCATGGGATACCCTGACCGGGCGTCACGGCGAGGGTGGCAGGCGTCTAGCCAGCACCGTTATCGACGGAGACCGACATATGTCGCGATCCTCGCCGTGCCTTGAAACCTAGGTAGCGAGCACACAGGAGCGACACGATGGCTAAAAAATCCGTAGTCAACCAACTCACCGCCACGGTGCGAACCGAGACCGGTAAGGGCGCGTCCCGGCGAGCGCGCCGCGACGGCAAGATTCCCGCCGTCCTGTACGGCCACGGCGCCGATCCCCAGCACCTGGAATTGCCCGGACGCGACTTCGCCGCCGTGCTCCGCCACTCCGGGACCAACGCGGTGCTGACCCTGGACGTCGAGGGCAAGGAACAGTTTGCACTGACCAAAGCCCTCGACATCCACCCGATCCGCCGCAACATTCAGCACGCCGACCTGTTGGTCGTGCGTCGCGGCGAGAAGGTCGTCGTCGAGGTCTCCGTCGTCATCGAGGGCGACGCCGCACCTGACACCCTGGTCACCCAGGACGCCAGCACCATCGAGATCGAGGTCGACGCCATGTCGATTCCCGAGCAGTTGACGGTGTCCGTCCAGGACGCCGAACCGGGCACCCAGTTCGCCGCCGGACAGATCACGCTGCCGTCGGGCGTCACCCTGATTTCCGACCCGGAAATGCTGGTCGTGAACGTGGTGAACGCACCGACCGCCGCCGACCTGGAGGAAGAGGGCGCCGGCGAGACCGCCGAGGGCGAGGAAGCTCCGTCAGACGAAGAGGCCGGCGAAGCCGAGGCCTCCGAAGAAGAGTCCGAGTAGGGGGCCGGCAACGTGGCCGAACCGCATTTGGTGGTCGGCCTGGGCAATCCCGGAGACAACTACGCCCGCACCCGCCACAACGTCGGGTTCATGGTTGCCGACCTGCTCGCTGCGCGACTGGGCTCAAAGTTCAAGGTGCACAAGCGCTCCGGCGCCGAGGTGGTCAGCGGCAGGATCGCCGGGCACTCGGTGCTGGTGGCCAAGCCGCGCTGCTATATGAACGAGTCCGGCCGCCAGGTGGGCCCGCTGGCCAAGTTCTACTCCGTGGCGCCGGCCGACATGATCGTCATCCACGACGACCTTGACCTCGACTTCGGTCGCATCCGGCTCAAGCTCGGCGGCGGCGAAGGCGGCCACAACGGCCTGCGTTCGGTCGTGTCGGCGTTGGGCACCAAAGACTTTCAGCGGGTGCGCATCGGGATCGGGCGTCCGCCCGGACGCAAAGACCCGGCGGCGTTCGTGCTGGAAAGTTTCACCGCCAACGAGCGCCCGGAGGTTCCCGCGATCTGCGAGCAGGCGGCCGATGCCACCGAGTTGCTGATCGAGCTGGGGCTAGAGCCCGCGCAAAACAGCGTCCACGCCTGGTAATTCACGTCCAGTGTGCGTCCAGGGCGCGCCGTTCGGCGTGTCGCCGCCGTCGGCGCACACTCGATGGAAAGAACCGCTACCTGGTGACCAGGGTGACGGAGTTGGACCGACGCAGCTTGCCCGACGGCGTCTTCGGGATGGTCCCGGGACCGAGCACCACGACGTTGCGGGGCCGCATGTCGACCTCTTTGAGCACCTCGCGAGCGACCTCGTGTTCCATCCGCCGCACCTCGGCCGGGTCCTGGAAGGCGTTGGACTCGACCGCGACGGCGAACGTCTCGCGGGAGTGGCCGGCGTCCAGGCGGACCGCCACGGCGCAACCGGGGCGGACACCGTCGACGCGGCAGGCGGCCCGCTCGATGTCGGTCGGGTAGATGTTGCGGCCCGCCATGATGATGACGTCCTTGACGCGGCCGCAGACCACGATGTGGCCGTCTTCGTTGATGTAGCCGAGGTCGCCGGTGTCGTACCATCCGTGCTCGTCCTGGGCCGAGATGAAGCCGCCCATGGTCAGGTAGCCCGGTGTCAGCGACTCGCCGCGCAACTCGATGACGCCGACGCCGCGCGGGGGCATCACGTCGCCCTGCTCGTCGATGATGCGGGCCTCGAGGTCCTTCAGCAGCGGACCCAGCGTGGCCAGCCGGCGGGTGTTGCCCTTGGTGGCGGGCACGGCCCGGCGCAGGGCGGCCAGCAGGTCGGCGTCCACCTCGTCGACGACCAGACCGGCGTTGCACTCCGAGAACGACACGGCCAGCGTCGTCTCGGCCATGCCGTAGGCCGGCAGGATCGCCGAGGACCTCAGGCCGAACGGCTTGCCCGCGTCCAGCAGGTCCTCGACATCGGCAGGCTCGACGGGCTCGGCGCCGGACAGCGCGAAGCGCAGGGTCGACAGGTCGAAGTCGCCGGGCTTGGCATTGCGACGCAGCCGCTTGGCCAGCAGCGCGTAGGCGAAGTTGGGCGCCGCGGTCATGGTGCCCTGGTACTTGTCGATCAGCTTGGCCCACAGCAGCGCGTCGCGCAGGAAGTCCATCGGCGTGACCTTGACCAGCTCCGCGCCGAAGTACATCGGGATGGTGAGGAAGCCGACCATGCCCATGTCGTGGAAGCAGGGCAGCCAGCTGACCATCACGTCTTTCTCGATGTCGTACCGGGCGCCGATGAACATCGCCTCGGCGTTGGAGTAGATGTTGCGGTGGGTGATCTGGACGGCCTTCGGCGAGCCGGTCGAGCCGGACGTCAGCTGCATCAGCGCCAGGTCGTCTTCGCCCACCTCGATGGCGTCGATCGGCTCCGACGCCAGCAGGTCGGCGACGGTGAGGACTTTGATGCCCTTTTCTTCCAGCACCGGGATGGCGACCAGGAACGGCTCGGACACGATGACGACCTTGGCCTCGATCATGCCGATGACGTTCATGGTGTCCTCGGCCCACAAGGCCAGGTCCGTGCGCGGGGTGGGCTGGTGGAGCATGGTCAGGCTGGCTCCCCGCAACCACAGGCCCTGCGCCGTCGGGGCGATCTCTACCGGGAAGCCGGCGAGCACGCCGACGGCGTCGCCGAGGCCGATGCCCGCGGCGGCCAGGCCGCCCGCGATGCAGCGAGCGCGCTCGTGGACCTCACCCCAGGTGTGGCGGACGGGTGCGTGGGGATCACCGGTGACCATGCCCTTCTTCGAAATACGGGCATTGTGGATCATCTTCTCGGTAAACCTGCTCACGCAAACCTCCTAGGTTCCGGTGTTGTCTCCAAGACCCGGAATTTCATGTTCCGCTCGCCGGGCAACACTTTGCAGCAGGCACGCGAGCACAGTTGGGAAGCGGTTAGATCTCGAAATAGTGCTGAACCAGCAACCCCGTGTCCGGTTGCCCGATCAGCGAGAGCCCAGTCCGGCCAGCGCCGACCAATTGGCCGTCCACCGTGGCTGCCGGCGGACGGCCAAACCGAATTCTCGTCCTGATCGGTAGTCGTCACCGCGAGCTATCTTAAACTCCTCTTAAGTAACAACCCAACATTTCGGCGATTTGAGTCGGATTTCACAGCGCGTTCAGTCTTCGGTCATCGGCGTCGGGACCACGCGGGCACCCGGCACCGGACCACTCGCGACTCGGACCGTACGGCAGACACCGGCCCCCGAAAGCGCAGTGCCGACATCGACTGCCGAGGGCGCTGACGTGCACAAAAACGCACATGTCGGGCCCGAACCGGACACGATGCCAGCCAGCGCACCCGCTTCCTCACCGGCACGCAGAGCACGCCGCAGCGCCGGATCCAGGCTGACCGCGGCGGCTGCCAATTCGTTACCCAATAGTGGCGCCAGCTGCTGCGGGTCGCCCGCGGCCAGCGCCGCCAGCACCGGCCCGGCCTCATCGAGCCGGGGCGGGTCTCCGGTTTCCCTGAGCCGGTCGAGCTCGCCGAACACCGTCGGGGTGAGCAGCTCGCCGTCGGCGAAGGCCAGCACCCAGTGGAAGGTGTTCCGGGACAACACCGTGGCCAGCTCCTCGCCGCGCCCGGTGCCCAGCGCCGTGCCACCGTGCAGTGCGAAGGGCACGTCGCTACCCAGCCTCGCCGCGAGCATGCGCAGATCGCGGCGAGGCACGTTGAGCTCCCACAGGGCGTTCATCGCAACCAGCACTGCCGCCGCGTCCGCGCTGCCACCGGCCATACCGCCGGCCACCGGAATGGATTTGTCGATCATGATCGAGACGTCGGGCGCCCTACCGACGTGTTCTGCCATCAGCTCGGCGGCCTGCCAAGCCAGGTTGCGTTCGTCGGTGGGCAGCTTGTCGGAGCCCTCCCCGACGATTTCGAGGGACAAGACGTCGGCATTACGCACCGTCAGCTCGTCGAGCAGCGAGACGGCCTGAAACACCGTCGTCAGCTCGTGATAGCCGTCGTCGCGGCGATCGCCGACCGCAAGGTACAGGTTGACCTTTCCGGGCACCCGAACGGTGACTGACCCGGTGGGAACCCACTGCGCGGCGGTGTTGCCGTCAGACGCGGACACCGCAGCAGACTAACGCTGCCGGCAGCCAACTACACGCAACGGCGCCGGACGGTGCCTCACAAACGCCGCAGTCAGCCACCGGAAGCCTGCGGTTGCGCGGGGTCGCCGGAGCGCCGCAGCAGCCGCACGAAGTCGTCGATGGACAGCGTCTCACCGCGGCGGGCGGGATCAATGCTGGCCGCCAGCAAGCGATTTGCCGACTCGTTGCCCGAGCCCGCCCACGCCAGGAATGCGTTGCGGGACGTCTTGCGCCGTTGTGCGAAGGCGATGTCGACAAGTTCGAATACCTGCCGCCGGAACGCGTCGTCGGTCGGCCACGGCGCGGTGTCGTAGCGGTCGATGCGGATCAGGCCGGAATACACGCGGGGCACCGGCCAGAAGACGTTGGGCGACACCATGCCGCACCGCCGCACCCGTCCGAAGAAACGCGCCTTGACGCTGGGCACGCCGTACTCCTTACCGCCCGGCTCAGCGGCGAGCCGCTCGGCGACCTCGGCCTGCACCATCACGGTGAGGGTCGCGATGGACGGAAACTCGGCAAGCAGATGCAGCAACGCCGGGACCGCGACGTTGTAGGGCAGATTGGCGACGACCGCGGTGGGCTGGGCGGCCAGTTCGTCTCGCCGCAGGGTCAAGACGTCACGGTTGACCACCGTCAGCCGTTGGATCTCCCGGTGCGAATGCTCGCTCACGGTCTGCGGCAGCCGCTCGGCCAGCACCCGGTCGATCTCGACGGCGGTGACCGTGGCGCCGCGGTCGAGCAGCGCCAGCGTCAGCGAGCCGAGGCCGGGGCCGACCTCGAGGACATGGTCGGCCCGGCCGATTCCGGAGGTCGAAACTATTCGTCGAACGGTGTTGGCGTCGTGGACAAAATTCTGGCCCAACGATTTCCGTGGCCGAAACTCAAGTTCTTTGGCCAGCCGCCTGATATCGGTACGCCCGAGCAGCTGAATCGTCAGCGTGCACCGGCTCTTCCGCTGCACACTGGCCACGCGCCCCAACCCTGGCGCTCCCTGGTCACCTCGGCGACGGTGATCTGCTCGTCCCGGCTGGCAAGGTCGGCGCGGGCGGCGAACCGCAACCCGCCGTTGCGCTCCCAGGTGCCTTGGTCGAATTGCACGCCGCCGTAATACCCGTTACCGGTGTTGATCGCCCAGTTTCCGCCGGCCTCGCAGCCCGCGATGGCGTCCCAGATGGACCCGTCGGTCACCGGGGGCACTTCGGTACCCGGCTTGGTGCCGACGCGCACCACGGAATCGCGGGCCGGCGCGATCACGATGTTGGCGATCGGCAACCGGCCGGTCTCGACGCCGTTGACCGTGGCCACCGCGTAGGTCACGTCCTGCGTGCCGGGGTTACCCGGGTCTTCGACAACCTGGCGGCTCATGTTCATGTCGGGGTCTTCGACCTTGCGCGCGTTGGGCGCCAAGGGGATTCGCTCGGTGACCTTCTCGATGCGGTTACGCGTCACCTGGATCTGCATGCCGTCGACGATCGGCGACGTCGCGGCGGGCACCACCTGGTCGCTGTCTTGCAGCGGCGTGCCGGCCGCATTCAGCAGCCCCGCCACGTTGGGGGCGGGCAGGTGCACCATGCGGATCGTGCCGCCGTCGTTGATCTGGACGGTCTTGGCGCTGACGACCGGCAGGGCCATTCCGGCCAGCGGAACCCGGCTGGCGCGCGAGGCGGCGGCGGGGGCGGTGTCGGTCATCGCGAGCTGAGCCAGCGCCTCGTCGACGGTGGATGCCGTCGTCCACACCTGCTTGGCGTCGCGGCCGTCCAGCGAGATCTGCAGGGGCCGGCTGCGCCGCAGCACGATCTTGTCGGCGTTGTGAATCTGCACGTCGCCGGCGGGGTACAGGTCGTCGCGCTGATCGACGATGTAGCCGTTCTCTTCGACGATGTCGATCACCCGCGACTTCATCGTCGTCACCCGCATGGCGATGCCGTCAACGGTCAACGTCACCGTCTTGGACACCGAAACGGCGAAGCCCCCGGCGAGAGCGAGTACTAAAAGCAGCCCTCCGACGACGAGACGCAACATCGGTGACGGGGCCTGATGAAGTTTTCCCAATACGGTCAACGCGCCTCTACCTCGACCTCAGCAACCACTTAACGACCTACCCAGCAGCAATTGACAGCAGTGCAATAAACCAACGATTCGATCACAAGACGGTAACGAACCGGTCAACCTGGAGCAACTCCGGCAGCAATGTGTTGCGGAAATCACCCGTCCGATGTGGCGAGTCCGTAGACCCGCCCGGCGTTGCTCGTGGTGATTCGGGCCAGCTCTTCTGCCGGGCGATCGAGCAGTTCAGCGATCGCCCGCACAGTATAAGGAAGGCAATATGGCTCGTTGGGCGCGCCACGGTAAGGATGCGGTGTCAAAAAGGGCGCGTCCGTCTCCACAAGCAGCTGCTCGGCCGGTATCAACGGCACGGCCTCCCGCAGCGCGCGAGCATTGCGGAAGCTGACCGTCCCGGACAGGCTGACAAACCACCCGGCGTCAACGCAGCTGCGTGCCATTGCGCTGTCGGACGAAAAACAGTGGAAGATCACCACTTCGGGTGCACCTTCGGCCCGTAACACGTCGAGCACCTCGGCGTCGGCCTCCCGGTTGTGAATCATCAGCGGTTTACCGCACCGCTTGGCCAGGTCGATGTGCCATGCGAAGGCCTCGCGTTGGGTGTCGGGCTGGGCGCAGCCGTCCAGACGGCCGGGCCAGTACATGTCCATACCCGTCTCGCCGACGGCCACCGCGCGGGGGTGGGCGACCAGCCGCTCGATCTCGGCCCGAGCCGCGTCGTCGAGTGCGTCCGCACGCGTCGGGTGCAATGCCACCGCGGCATACACCCGCGGGTCCCACTCGGCGGCTTCAGTTACCCAGCGCGCCGAGTCCAGATCGTCTGCGATGGTGACGACCGCGCCCACACCGACCGCCGCGGCACGGTCCACGATGGCCACCACCGCGTCTGCGTCGAGGGCGCCGCATGCGTCGAGGTGAGTGTGGGCGTCGATGAGCGGCGCCAACGGCCGGGGTGCGGGCGGCGCTTCTCGTTTACCAGGTCGGCTGGAGCTCACGCGCACACAATAGGGTGAATCTCGATGAGGCCCTATTACGTCACCACTGCGATCGCGTATCCAAACGGCGCGCCGCACGTGGGTCACGCCTACGAGTACATCGCCACCGACGCGATCGCCCGCTTCAAGCGGCTCGACGGCTTCGACGTGCGCTTCTTGACCGGAACCGACGAGCACGGCCAGAAGGTCGCCGAGACCGCGGCGGCCGCGGGGGTGCCGACCGCCGAGCTGGCCCGGCTCAATTCCGATGTGTTCCAGCGCATGCAGGAAGCGCTGGACATCTCGTTCGACCGTTTCATCCGGACCACCGATACCGACCACCACGAAGCGTCCAAGGAGATCTGGCGGCGTATGGAGGCGGCCGGAGATATCTACCTGGCTACCTATTCCGGGTGGTACTCGGTGCGCGACGAGCGCTACTTCTCCGACTCGGAGACCGAGGTGGTCGACGGCACCCGCATCGCCACCGAGACCGGCGCGCCGGTGACCTGGACCGAGAAGGAGCAGACCTACTTCTTCCGGCTCTCGGCGTACGCCGACAAGCTGCTGGCGCACTACGACGCCAACCCCGACTTCATCGGACCCGACGTGCGCCGCAACGAGGTGGTCAGCTTCGTCTCCGGCGGGCTCACCGATTTCTCGATTTCGCGGACCACGTTCGACTGGGGCGTGCAGGTGCCCGGTCATCCCGACCATGTCATGTACGTCTGGGTCGATGCGCTGACCAACTACCTGACCGGCGCCGGGTTCCCCGACACTGACTCGGAGTTGTTTCGCCGCTACTGGCCCGCCGATTTGCACATGATCGGCAAGGACATCATCAGGTTCCACGCGGTTTACTGGCCGGCTTTTTTGATGTCGGCCGGAATCGAGCTGCCGCGAAGGGTTTTCGCGCACGGTTTCGTGCACAATCGCGGCGAGAAAATGAGCAAGTCGGTGGGCAACACCATCGACCCGGTGGCCCTGGCCGACGCGTTCGGCGTGGACCAGCTGCGCTACTTCCTGTTGCGTGAGGTGCCGTTCGGCCAGGACGGCAGCTACAGCGAAGAGGCCATCATCAACCGGATCAACACCGACCTGGCCAACGAGCTGGGGAACCTGGCGCAGCGGTCGTTGTCGATGATCGCCAAGAATCTCGACGGGGTGATGCCCGAACCCGGCGAATTGACCGCCGCCGACACCGGGCTACTCAAGACGGCCGACGCACTGCTGGATCGGGTTCGCGCCAATTTCGACGACCAGGCGATGCACTTGGCGCTAGAGGCGATCTGGCTGATGCTGGGCGAGGCCAACAAGTACTTCTCGGCCCAGCAGCCGTGGGTGTTGCGCAAGAGCGAATCCGAGGCGGATCAGGTGCGGTTCCGCACCGTCCTGTACACGACCTGCGAAGCGGTTCGGGTCGCGGCGCTGCTGGTCCAGCCGGTCATGCCGGAATCAGCCGGCAAGCTGCTGGACCTGCTCGGGCAGGCCCAAGAGCAAAGGACGTTTACCGCGATCGCCGCCCGGCTAATCCCAGGCTCGGTATTGCCGCCGCCTACCGGCGTCTTCCCCCGATACCAGCCGGCTTCCGAAGCCGAATGAGCGGAAACGAACGCAGTGAGTGACGGGAACGAGACGAGAATCCACCTTCCGAAGTCGAGTGAGCGGAAACGAAAATGAGTGCGGCAAATTGCAGTCAGCGCCTGCGTTAGGAAATCGTGTCCGACATGACCTCTGGCATAGACCATAATCGGCCTGTGGAGCGACGACAGAATCGGCATCAGCACGCTCAATCGCCGATGACCACCTTGAAGCAGCTACCCGCTCTGGTCGTACTGGAGCGGATCCCGGTTCCGGTGCTGGCGGTCGGCGACGACGGCACGATCTTGTTCACCAACACCGCGTTCGCGGACATGGTGGGCTACGAGCCGGAGGAAGTTTTGGCGCTGCGGTTCCGTGAGATTTTCTACCAGGCCCCCGACTCGGAATCCCTGCTGTCGGTCGTTCATGCCCTGGCGAACATGGTCGTCGAATTGGCACACAAGGACGGCTCGGTGGTGCGCGCGCTGATGAGCAAGTCAGTGGGAATGCGCGCCGACGACCAATTCGCGCTCGCGACGTTCCAGGATCTGACCGAAAAGTTATGGGACGACGAGCACTAGCGTCCCGTTGAGCCCGGCGATCAGCGCCGGCTGCGCAGCACGATCACGCCGGCACCGACGATGGTCACCGCGAGCCATCCGCCGCCCAGCCACCAGAGCCACCCCAGGTCCGAGTGATCGTGGGGCGCGGCGACCGGGCCGGCGGTCGGCGAGTGATCGACGGTCACCGGGTCTTGTCCGGCAACAGCCACTACCGCGACACCCTTGAGCCGCTGCCAGCGCTTGTTGTTGTCGCCGCCAAGCCATCTGATCAGCTCATCGAGCTGAGCGGACGTGCCGTTTGATGTCGCCACCAACAGCGACCGGCCATGGTTGAAAACCGTTTGCAGAGAAGCGAATTTCATCACCGGGTCCAGCGCGAGTGTGGTCGGCTTGCCGTCGGACGTGTTGGCGTTGACGGTGATCGGCCCACTCGCCCCCGCCGAGACCGGAAGCACGACATTGGAATGATTCCACCCGTCGGCGGAGATCAATATCGCGGGGTTCGACGAGTCGATAGCCTGCTGCACGCTGGTCACGTGGGTGTAGATCGGCGTCGAGCTGATTCGCTGCAGTCCCACCACCAGGTTGATGGCGCGCAATGTGTCGGGCAGCGAGTGCGCCTCGATACCCACCTGGAAACGGGGCATCAGGGCCTGCGGCATGGACTGGAAGCCGTCGGGCACCGGCGGTGTGGCAGGGCTGCTCTCAACGGTGGTGTCGCCGTTGATGTTCAAATTCAGTAGCTGGTTTCCGGGCCCGGCGGTGTAGAAGTCACCACAGTGTCCGACGTTGCTCGCAACGTCGAGCACCACATCAAGACCGGTGTATCGCTGCAGCAGCCGGTCGGGCACGTCCAACCAGCGGTCGATGGTGCCGTGGCCGTCGGTCGGGAAGTGATCGATGGTCTCCGGGCCGATCGTGACGGCGATCTGGCCGCCGATGTTGGACGGCGTCGGGGTGTAGGACCCCTGCAGATGCACGCGAACCCCACGGATGGACCTGCCGAACCGGGTCTGGTCCAGCCCCAGCGACACCCGCGGTTGCAGCGAGGTGGCGTTGGCGACGGGCTGACCCAGATCGCGCAGCGTGGTCGAATTGCCGGGTTGTTGCAGGGTGGGCTTCAGTTGATCCACGACGGCCTTGGACGAGACCGCCAGCTGGGACAGATCGCTGAAGAGCACCGCGGTGTCTGATTCGTCGTTTTCCCCGAGCGGCCCAGACATCAGCAGCCAGGTCGCCGCCCCGGAGCCTTGCAGGGCAAGCCCGTTGTCCGATCCCTCTTTGACGACGATCTGGCGTTCCAGCGGTTGCGGCGGTGTGGGCGGCGCAAGCTGCCCTTCAGTCAGTGGGACGACGGCGATCTCGGGATTCTGCCTGCCGTAGTGCGAGGCGGCGGAGGCGGCCAATTGAATTGCCGTGTCGGATTCGGAGGACGACGGCGATTGCGGCAGAAATATGCTCAGCTTCTTCAGCACGGGCGGCAAGAAGTGCGCCACCGTAGTGGGCGGCTGTTCGATCCCGGTGTAGCTGATCGACGTGCTGGAAAGGCGCAGCGGGCTTTCCGGGTACAAGCAGAAGCCTTCTTGCGGCACCAGGTAGGTCCGCAGCGTCACCGTCAGCCAGTTGTCGATTACTTCCGCCCCGGCCAGGGGGATGACGATCGGCGTCTGGTCCGCGGTGGGCAGATTCATCCGCACGAGGGTGCGCTGGTCCTGCGAGACGGTGAGCGTCCCCGACCGCAGATTGATCGGCAGTTCGACGGTGGCGTTCAGCGCGTTCGGTGTCAGCCCCCGCAGAACCGGCACGGTCAACACCTGCGTGCTGGTCAGGCCCCAGAACTCCAAGTTGGGGGCAGACCCGAGGTCACCCAGCGACAGCGTCAGCGAGTCCGTCGGGGTGCCTGTGTCCGACGGCGCGGCCACCGACGGCGGGGCACTCATGACCAGGAACCCGATCACACTCGCCAAAGCGACAAGTCTGCCTACATACTTCAGGTACACCACCGGAACAGTATGCATTCTTTCGGTACGTTGTCGAAACGGCGCGCGTCGGACGCCGTGGACCCTGGTCCATGCAAGGCAGCTGGCCACGATTACCCGATTTCTGAGACCGCAGCCGTCTCGCCGCGCGTCACAGCGGGCCGGGCATAACGCACGGCTTCGCGAGCAAGAAACTGGCGGATATAGGGCAGCGAAGCTTCCGAGACGACACCGGGAAGCAGCAGCTCCCACACCCGGGTCAAGCGCTCGAGGTCAGTGGCGGCATTTCTCTCGGCACCCGGGCCGGACATCGCATCCGACAGCACGCGCGTTCCGAACATGGCGCCGACGATCGACTCGCTGACCGCTTCCGGACCGAGCGACGGCTGCAGGTCGCCCTCCGAGATCGCCCGCCGGGCCTCGGCGGTCAGCAGCTCGACCATGTCCTTGCAAAAGCGCCCGGCAGCCGCGTTGAAACCGCGCAATGTGCAGGTCAGCTGCTCGGCCGCGCGGGCGGTTTCATCCGAGCTCAGCATTCCGACGATGGTGAACGTGCCGTGCAACAGGTTCTCGAGCCCCGGTGACGCCGCCCCACACACGTTCCGGAAACCGTTGAGGAGCGTCTCGGCGCCCTCCTCGATGATGGCCGACGCCAGCGACTCTTTGGAATCAAAGTGGTGGTAGAGGGCGCCCTTGGTCATCCCGGTGCGCTCGATGATGGTCCCCCAGCCGGCGGCCGAATACCCGACCTCAGCGAACACATCGATGGCGGCGTTGAGAATCTTCCGTCGGGTGACCTCAGATCGAACCTGGCGCGCCATTACCCCTGTTCCTCTGGAGTTTCATCGAGTGCGCAGATTCAGTCATCTCGTCTCACATTGCGCTGCAACAGAATCAAGATTAACAGCCGTTGCCGTTCCTGGCGTTCGACCTGGTTACGGGGAGTCAGCGGTAGCTGAAGTGGAGCTGACCGCCAGCGCCGCCCGTCGCCTCAGGAATTGGCGGAAATAATCGCCCCGGTCCGGTTGCAGGATCCCGCCCAATAGCAGGCCCCAGCACCTTTCGAGGTCGAGCAAGAACCGGTCGGGTTCGTCCAGATTGCTGGTCTTCCGCAGGCCCATGTGCAGGGACACCATCATCCGTCCGACATCCTGCGGGTCACACCGTTCGTCGACGTCACCCTCGGCAATGGCCTGCTCAACCACGACACCCAGGGCTTTGACCCATCGATCCAGCAGCTTCTCCTGCAGCCCTTCCGAACGCCCAACGGACTCGATCAGGTTCAGTCCCGCCCTGACCTGGTCGGTCTTGATGTCTTGGATGGCGATCAGGTACGAGAAGTCGATCAGGGTCTCCAGGCCCGAAAGCCCTCGCGTCACCAGGTCTTGCACGGCCGTGGTGCCGGCGGCGGTCTGCCTGTCGATGATGGCGACCGCCAGGGCGTGCTTGGACCGGAAGTGGAAGTACATCGCGCCCTTGGTGAGTTCGGCCTCGGCGAGTATGTCGTCCAGACCGACCTCGTGGTAGGCCCGCCGCGCGAACTGATGCGACGCGGCCCGCAAGATGTGCCGGCGAGTCGCGTCGGCACGTCCGTCGGTCGAGTGGCTCGTCATCGAAGCGGACAACTCGGCTCTCCGGCGTGGGGAGATCGTTTTTCAACGCCGATCGGCAGTGGCAACCGGGCGCGAACGCGCAACCCCCCAACGACCGTCCGGGCCCCCATCGCGAGCAAAACGCCCTGACCTGGGTTGATCGCCTTCATGTCGATGATGCCTTCCTGGAACAGGGCGCACACCTCGGCTCATCAGCGGTCTCGCGCAAACACCACCGCGTTTCTCGGGACGACATTTGAACTGGCTTTGAGGTTAGCAGCAAGGTCTCCAAATTAACGCCGGCGTCGAGCCTCCACTCGATACCTGTCGTCAGGATCACAAGCAATATTGTTGACCATTGGTATGTTTTATTGGTTATTATGTACTTGTCAGTTTGTAGCACGGACCTCCACGGGGATGGAAACCAGATGTCGTTCTTCGTCACGCAGCCGAGTGCCCAGGTCGTAACGACCTGCGCGGTCCGCTGAGCTCGGGATTTCACGTGATCGACTTTGGCGCCCTGCCCCCGGAGGTCAACTCCGCGCGGATGTACGCCGGCCCCGGCCCGCTATCGCTGAGCATGGCTGCGGTCGCCTGGACCAACCTGGCCACCGAACTGCACTCGGCTGCGAGCTCTTACCGGTCACTGATCGCGGGATTGACCACCGGACGGTGGCTCGGTCCCACGTCGCTGACCATGGCATCGGCCTTCGGCCCCTATGTGGCGTGGATGTCGGGTGCCGCCGCGCGGGCCGAGGAGGCGGCCAGCCACGCCACGCTCGCCGTCGAGATCTATGAAGCCGCCTTCGGGATGACCGTTCCGCCACCGGCGGTGGCCGCCAACCGGGTCCAACTCGCGACGCTGATGTCCACCAACTTCTTCGGCCAGAACTCGGCCGCGATCGCGGCCAACGAAGCCGAATACGGCGAGATGTGGGCGCAGGACGCCGCGGCGATGTACCAGTACGCCGGAAACTCGGTGGCCGTCTGCGACGTCACACCGTTCAACATTCCACCGAAGGTCACCGAGGACAGTGGTCTGGTCGCACAGAGCAACGCGGTCGGTCAGGCCACCGCCGGCACCGCAGCGCAGCACGCGGACCTGGCGAATCTGGTCTCCTCGGCGCCCTCCGCCATGCAGGCGCTCAGCTCACCTGTCGCCAGCACGGCGTCCACGGGCACGACGGCCGCGACGAGCACTGCCGTTTCGAACTCGCTGTCGAGCCTCTCGTCGCAGCTTCCGACCTATTTCATGGCGGCAGCGACCCCGCTGTACGGGATGTCGTCCGTGCTGTCGATGGCCCAGACCGCGCAGGGTATGGCGGGCACCGCGGCCCAAGCCGCCGCGGGTGCTGTGCAAGGGGCGGCGTCGGGTGCGGCAAGTGCGGCCGCGGCGTTGCCGAACATCGGATCGGGCGTGATGGGCAGCCTCGGCACGGCGGCGCATTTGGGCCCGATGTCGGTGCCCTCGGCCTGGACCAGCATGATCCCGCAAGCGCCGATGGCGGCCGCGGCGTTGCCGAACATCTCCGTCGGCGGCAGCTCAGTTCCGAACATGTTGGGCGGGCTGCCGATGGCGCGTGGCACGGCGCCGCGCACGCCTCCGGTTCCCCGCTACGGGCTCATCCCCACCGCGATGGCGCGCCCGTTCGCGGCCGGATAGCGAGGAGCCGCCAGATGACCGGAATTCGGCGCCGCGTCCGCGAATATTGCGCCGCCGCAGACGAATCCAGCTCAAGGAGCGGTACGTGAAGTACGCGCCAACGAAGGTCGCCGGCGCGACGATCGTCGACCTCGAACCGCGACGGGACCACCGCGGCTTCTCGTCACGTTCGTTCTGCGCCAACGAATTCAATCGTTACGGCCTGACCTTCCCGGTCACGCAGACGGATGTCTTCTTCAACTACACCCGGGGCACCGTGCGGGGCCTGCATCATCAGCTGCCTCCCGACGCCGAGTCCAGGCTGGTGCGCTGCACCCGTGGCGCTATTGCGGCGGCTGTCGTCGACATCCGGCCCGAGGCACAGACTTTCGGCGACCACGTGATGGTGGAGCTGAACGCCGACAACCACCGGGCGCTGTTCTTGCCGCCGTACGTCGCTTACGGCTTTCAGACCCTGACCGCCAACACCGAGGTCAATTACCAGATCAGCGGTCGGCACGAGGTGGCCGATGAGCACGGATTACGTTGGGACGACCAAGAATTCGGCATCGAATGGCCGCTGCCAGTCACCGTCATCTCCGAGGAGGACGCCAGCTGGCCCGCATATGTGCCCCGGTCAGTACCGATCGTGAGCGCAGCTTCATGCTGAGGGGTGCCGCGACAGCGCCGGCTCTGCAGCTGACCTACCAGTCATGTGCTATCTAAGGGCGCCGCGCAATGATCATGCCGATTTCTCCGGGGCCCTCCACGACGGCGTTCCGCCCCAACCAGCCACCGTATAAGCGAAAGCCTGCTGGAATGATCTCGTTGCCCGGCAACCGGACTCCGGGTTCGGCAATCACGCAACAGGTGGCCGCGTCCGGCGCCAGCGCCGCGCGGCGTTGGCAGAACCTTTACTCGGGGCGACTGCGCGTCACCGACTCGGTGATCGTCTTCGGATCGGTGATGCTTGCGCAGTACGTGCGATTCGGGGAATCCCCCGCCCGGACCTCGGCGTACTCGGGCCCGGTCATGACGCTGTTCTCGATTCTCTTCGCAGCGCTGTGGCTGTCGGCTCTGGCGGTATTCCAGACGAGATCTGCGCGGCTCATCGGAACGGGCATCGACGAGTACCGGCGGATCGGCAGCGCGTCATTCTGGACGTTCGGAATCATCGCGATGGTCACCCTGCTGGCCAAGGTCGACCTGGCCCGCGGTTACCTCGCGATTGCACTTCCCGCCGGCACCCTCGGACTGCTGGCCAGCCGCAGCTTGTGGCGCCGCCACATCGGCAGCCTGCGGGCACGCGGCCAATGTCAGACCAACGTAATGGCAATCGGAGACCGGCAGGCAGTCGCACACCTGGCGCATGAGCTGGCGCGCAACCCCAGGGCCGGCTGCGTCGTGGTCGGGGTCTGCATTCCCGGATACGGGCCGTCGCGGGGTAACACCTTGTTGGTCGACGGCCGCGAGATCCCGATCCTGGGTGACGAACGCCATGCGGTGGACGCGATCGGCAGCTGCGGTGCGGACACCGTAGCGGTGACCCGGACCGAGCATTTCGGTGTGCGCGGGATCAGAGAGCTGATGTGGCAGTTGGAGACCAAGGACGTCGACCTGGTGGTCTCGCCCGGGGTGATGGACGTCGCCGAGGCGCGGCTGACTCTGCAGCTGACCGGCGGGTTGCCACTACTGCATGTCGAAAAGCCGCAATACGAAGGGACACAGCGCTTTCAGAAGCAGGCCTTCGACTTCTGTTTCTCCCTGGCAGCCCTGATCGCGACCGCACCACTGCTGATCGCCGCGGCGATCGCTGTCAAGCTGACCAGCAGGGGCCCCGTCTTCTACCGGTCCGAACGCATCGGCATAGATGGAAATCCCTTCACCATGCTGAAGTTTCGCACCATGACCGACGGTGCCGACAAGCAGATCGACCACCTGCTGCCGCACAACGAAAGCACCGGCGGCATGCTCTTCAAGATGCGCCAGGACCCGCGGGTCACGCCCGTCGGCAGAATCCTGCGCCGATTCAGCATCGATGAGCTGCCCCAGTTCATCAACGTGATCAAGGGCGATATGAGCGTGGTCGGGCCGCGGCCGCCGCTGCGCCGGGAAGTCGAGGCCTACGACGGTGACGTCAAGCGCCGGCTGCTGGTCAAGCCCGGGGTCAGCGGCTTGTGGCAAGTCAGCGGGCGCTCAGACCTTTCGTGGGAACAGGCGGTCCGGTTGGATCTGTCCTATGTCGACAACTGGTCGATGGCGGGTGATCTCATGATCATTGCCAAGACGGTGAAGGCCGTTCTCACAAGCCACGGCGCATACTAGGGAGTCATGACTGAGCCGACGGCACCTGGTGCGGTCGTACCGTCGGTGCCGCTGCGGCGGATGGCTCACGCGTTCTCCATCCAATTGATCTGCCGAGCGCTGGGAATGCTGGCCTCGGTGGTGTCGGTCGCGATGACCGCGCGCTATCTGGGCCCCGGGCGCTACGGCCTGCTTTCCATCGCGATGCTCTTCATCGCCATGTGGACCAGCCTGGCCGATCTCGGTATCGCCACCGTGATCGTGCGCCGCGTGACCTCCGGACGCGGCGACCTCGAGCGCCTGGTGCGCATCAACAGCGGCCTGGCGCTGGTTTACTGTGTTCCGCTCGCGTTGCTGGCGGCCGCGTCAGGCTTGCTGATCTATCACGACTCCGATGTGCAAGTGATGCTCATCGTGCTGTCCGGGGCGCTGCTGATGCAGACCATGGTGACGCGCTTCGAGCCGGTGTTTCTCGCCACCGTGCGGTTCTCCGCGGTGGCCATCTCCGACGTCGTCGGCCGGCTGGGCGCTTTGGGCATGGTCGCCTTTTTAGTCGCGGAGCGGTCAAACGTCATCTGGTTCGCCGTCGCCCAACTCATCCCGCCCGCCGTGGCGCTGCTGATCCAGGGCACGGCGGCGATGCGGCACATCTCGGTGCGCCCCATCTTCGCGCCACGCGAGGCCGCCGATCTGTTGCGGGAAAGTCTGCCGCTCATCGGATTCCTCGTTGTCGGGCTGCTGTACTGCCGCGCCGACGGCGTGATCCTGTCCCTGGTGAGCACCCACTCCGAGGTGGGCGTCTATGGGCTGGCCTTCACGATCGCCTTCAACACGATTGTGGTGTCGCTGATCTTCCTGAAGTCGACGCTGTCGACGGCCACCGAGCTGTTCGCGCGTGACGTCGCCGCGTTCGCCGGCTTCTTGCGCCGCAGCGTCGAGCTGATGTACTTCGTCGCGGTCCCGGTCGCGGTCGTCGGCGCGCTGCTGGCCGGGCCGTTGATCGGACTGTTCGGCGACAAGGCGTTCGTTGCCCGCGGGACGCCGACTCTGGCGTTGTTGTTCGTCGCGGCGGCGCTGCGTTTCGTTAGCGGCACGCTCGGCCAAGGGTTGGTCGCCAGCCACCATCAGCGGATCCTGTTCTGGCTCACGATCGCCACCCTGGTGCTCAACGTCGGGCTCAATCTCTCCCTCGCGGGGCCCTACGGCGCCGTCGGCCCCGGCATCGCGCTGGTGTGCACGGAGTTCTTCAACCTGGTGATCAGCAGCTGGTGGCTGCACCGGCACTGCGGTTACCGCACGCCGGTGGTCTTCTTGCTGCGGGTGCTGGTGCCGACGGGAGCCAGTGTCGTTGTGACACTTCTACTCTCGGGTCATCATGTGGTCTTGATTTTGGTGGTTGCGGCTGCTGTCTACCTGGCCACCAGCGCAGCCGTCGGCCCGCTGCGCTGGTCGGACGTGACCTCGCTGCGCCGGAGTCAGCTCGCGGCATGAACCGGGAATTGGATCGGTCATACCTGAAGCGCCCGGTCGGCGACACGGCCGCACTACCGTCGACGCGTTCGCTCGCGGTGCTGATCGTGGCCGACAACGTTCACGAGCCGTTCGAAGCGTGCCTGGCCAGCCTCGCCGGCCATCTGCCTGAACTGCCGGTCTATGTCTACGGCAGCGGCGGCGCGGAATTGGCCACGCGGTACCCGGCGGTGCACTGGGTGTCCGGGCCGTCGAATGTCGGCCTCGCGGCGGCGTTCAACGCGCTGGTGGAACACCTGCCTGCCGACGTCGACCTGCTGTTGCTCGATCCCAATGCCCGCGTGCTGGGACCCTTGACCCGCACCCGAGAGCTGCTTGCCCAGCCGCGCGTCGCGGCGGTCTCGCCGATGGCGCGCGACGGCGCGGCGCCCGGCCGGGCGTGGGACATCGCGACTCGCCGCCAGACGCTGGCCCGGGCGCTGATGGCGGACGTCGGCTACTCCGACTCGCTGCGCGGCACGCCGATCTCAGGCCGCTATGCCCGTCAGCCCTCCGAATCACGAAGCATCGACGGCGATTTGGGCGGCAACTGCCTGGCGATCAGCCGTGCGGCCTGGAATTCGATCGGCGGCTTCGACGAAGAGTTCTTCGGCTACGGCGAGGCGGCCGACTGGCAGGCCCGGGCGCGGGCGGCGGGCTGGCGTGTGCTGTTGGCCGACGAGCTCGGGGTCGACCGGGGTAACCCGACGGCCGGCGAGGGCGCGCAACGCCGCCGCGATCTGGATTTGGCGCGCACCAACACCGCGCTGCTGCTCGAACACCAGCGCAGCGTTCATCACGCGGACTTGTATCTGGCCGGCACCACGCTGCTGCAAAGATGGTCGAAGCGCGCCGCGCCCAGGATCGCCGGCGTTGGCCGGCGATCCGACCTGCCGGCGGTAGTGATCTCCACCAACCGCCTGGTCTACGGCGGTGCTGAGCGGCAAAAGGCGTTATTGGCAACAGAATTGGACCGCCGCGGCTACTCGGTGACGATCGTCTGCATGCAGCGGTTCGGCCCGTTGATCGCCGAAATTCCGCCCACCGTGCGAGTGGTGCGCCAGCCCTGGTGGGCGCCGATCATCGACGCTCCGGAGGGCCCGACGGTGCTCATCACCGCCGACACCAACACCGAGGCCGGATTCGCCACGTTGTGGCGCGCGGCCGGTAGGGGCCGGCGCTGGCTGGTGGCACCGCATGTTCCTCCCGAGGAGGACCGGCCCATCTACTCCCGCCCGCTGACCGCCGCGATGCGTCAGGCTGACGGATTCATCGTTCTCGCGCAACGGCATTGGGACATGCTGGCCGCACAGCATCGGCTGTGGGGACGGCGATTCATTGCCCCCAACGGCGTTCGCGGGATCGGCGAACCCGCGCCCCGGACCCGGACCGCGGGCGAACCGCTGCACCTGGTGATGCTTTCGCGCATCCTCGAACACAAGAACCCACACCTGCTGGTCGAGGCGCTCGCCGAGCTGTCCGATATGCCTTGGCGGCTATCGATTTTCGGCGACGGCCCGGATCGGGAGAGACTGCAGGCACGCACGCCGGCGGAACTGCGCGATCGGGTGCAGTGGCGCGGATGGGTGGCCGGCCCCGGCCCCGCCCTGGCCGACGCTGATCTGCTGTGTGTGCCCAGCCGCTCCGAGGCGTTCCCGCTGGTGATCCTGGAGGCGATGGCCCGGGCGGTTCCGGTTGCCGCATCGGCGATTTGCGCCGTCCCGGAGATGCTGGACTTCGGCAAGGCGGGATACCTCGTCGACCCCGTGTCGGCGTCGGGATGGCGAGAGCGCTTGGCGCAAATCCTGACGGAGCCCGACGAGCTGCCGTCGATCGGACAACGCGGCTTCGAGCGCATGTGCAAGCACTACACGGTGGAGGCAATGACCGACGCCTACGTCGAGGCGGTCGACGCGATACTGTGAATCCTGTTCTGCTGTTTTGGCGTTCGTGGCGCGAGGCTAACGCTGGCCGCGTGGTCCCAGGATTTTCGCGATCGTGCGGGGTGACGTCTTATGCTGCGCATACCGCCCCGAATAGAGGAAATACCGCGGCTCCACGTAGATCTCGCTGATGTCTGTCGACACATCCGTAAAGTGCTGGGACAGCGCGCCTTCGACGAAGAACGCATTGGTACCCGAGTGGGAATTGCAGCAGACCAGGCGGTAGTCGAAGCGTGCGAACATCGCGGCGAAACTGCTCAGCGACGCTCCGAAGTAGTCGTCGGACTCCCAGACATGGTCGGGGTCATAGCTGATCTGAAACTGCACCGGCGGCGGAAACTTGGCGTTGTACTCGACGATGAACAGCTTCGGGCGCATCCCGTCTGCCAAGAGTCTTTCGATCAGATAGATGTCGTTGCCATCCAGGTCGAGGGAGACCACGTCGACCTGCGCAGCACCGATTCTCTGCAGGCATGAGCGGCTCAGCGCAAGGATGTTCTCGGCGGTGATCCACGCCTTCTCGTAGGTGAAGTGCGCGCCGTCGGAGTATTCGACGGCCAGATCCTGTCCCCCGACCCAGAAGCCCTTCCAGCCCAGTGCGGCAAGAATCAGCGTGTTGTTTTCCGTCCCATCACCGACGCCGAATTCGGCGAACACTCCGTCGTCGAGCCGACCGACCCGGCGCAGGATCTCCAGCGTTATTCCGTCCTCGTCGGTCGAGGAAAAACACTTCCTGCCCGCGCGATTCAGCGGATTGGAGTGGTTGGCCTTCAGCGACTGGGAATGGTCGAACAGGATCAGATCCTTGAGCTGATCCCGGGTTTCGGTGCCGAGGATCCGCCGGATCTTTCCCTTGAGCGTCTCTTTGGGCGGCGGTGTCGCGCTTCTGGACATTTGGTGACTAAAGCTACCATCCCGATGGCAGAGAAATGGCACGCCACGGTCGGCAACGCCGAACGTGGGAGTTCTTGTAGCTCCGGCGATTTCCCACGCACCGCGGAACGCCCCGAGTCCGCCGATCGGCCCGTGGCGGGGTTGCCCATCGCGCTGAATGTGCCGTAGGTTCACCACTGTCCTCAGGGTTTGCTGATGTCGCGAGGATGCTCAGGAGGTTTTGAGACCGTGCGGTGCCGCATCTGCAGTTCGGCCACCACGCCGGCGTTCACACACCAGGTGCTGTGCAAATTCGATTGCACCTACTACTTCTGCGACAACTGCGGTGGCCTGCAGACCGAAGAGCCTTATTGGCTGGACGAGGCGTATGCCAGCCCCCTGGCAGCGGCGGATACCACGCTGCTCTGGCGCAACCAATACCTCGCGCGCGTGATGTCGGTGCTGTTGTACTTCCTGTTCGATCCGCGCGGCCGGTTTCTCGACGCCGCCGGGGGCTACGGCGTTTTCACTCGCCTGATGCGCGACATCGGCTTCGATTACTACTGGACCGACAGGTACTCCCCCAACCTGACCGCCCGTGGTTTCGAGGCGGACGCGGGTCCGGGCAAGCCGTACACGGTCGTCACCGCCTTCGAGGTGATGGAGCATCTCGCCGACCCCGTCGAATTCGTGGCCGAGCTCCTCGAAACCACCGGCACCGACACGATCGTCTTCACGACGGAGCTCTTCGACGCCCGCCCCCCGCCGCCGGAGGAATGGATGTACTACGCCTTTGCCACCGGGCAGCACATCACCTTCTATCAGAAGCCGACGCTGGAACTGATCGGCGCACGCTTCGGCATGCAGTTCCATACCTCCAAAACCCGGTGGTGGTTCCTCGGGGGCATGGGTCTGCACATCTGGACACGGGCGAAGATCAATCCGCTGGCCTGGCGCCTGCTCGCCTCGCCACGCGTGACAAACCTGCTTGCGGGATTGCCCCGGCGTTCGCTGGAGACACGGATGTGGACCGACGCCGACATCTTCCTCCAGGCTGACGGAGAGCAGTGAATTCGCCTCGGGTGCTTTGGCTTTCGCCGTGGACGCGGCCTGCGGTACGCGTACAGTGCGAGGCGCTGATCCGGCATGGGGCCGACGTGCTGCTGGTGACCTCCGACCAACACCCGGAATCCGACGCCGCCCGCGATTACGAGTTGGTGCTCGATCCGCGGTTCAAGACCGCTGCGACCTGGGGCCCGACCTTGCGGGCGTGGCGCCGCATCCGCACGTTCCGGCCCGACGTGGTGATCGCCGAGATCGTCCGGGACCCGCGCTGGATCGCCCTGGCCGGGCTGGCCCCGCGCATCCAGGTGGTGCACGACGACCAGCCGCACGGCCCCGACGAGCAGACCCCGGCTTATGAGCGTGCGGTATTCGACCGCTGGGGCGCCCGCTCGGCGGCCACCATCACCTATAGCGACTACGTCGCGACCGGTGTCGCCGCCCGCCGCGACGTCGCCGGCACGCCGGTGCACGTCGTGCCGCTTGCCAGCGACGTCGACCTGCCCCGGATTCCGCCGTTCGTGGGCGCCGAGGGACGCCGCGACTTCGTCCTGTTCGGCCGGCTCAACCCCTACAAGAACGTCGACGTCGTGCTGGAGGCCTGGCAGCGACATGTCGATGGCCAACGGTGGCGCGGCGACAACCTGGTGCTCATCGGAGACGGGCCGCTAGACGCCGGCGCCCTGCCCAAACACACGCTCTGGCGCAACGGCAGCTACCGCTACGCCGATGTCATCCCGACGCTGGCATGCGCGAAGGGGTCGATCTGCCACTACCGGCGCGCGTCGCAAAGCGGCGTGCAGGTGCTCTCGATGCAGCTGGGTGTCATGCCGATCGTGTCCACCGCAGGTGCCCTGCCCGAATACCAGCCGCCGGGCTGCCCCCCGATCGGCGTCGACGACGTCGCCGGGCTGGCCGCCGCCTTCGATCTGCTGGCCGACGCGTCCGTGGCCGCAGAGCTCGGGGCACAGGCGGCGCGTCACTACGCGCAGCACTGCGCCGTCGACATCGTCGCGGATCGCATCCTGGACGTCATCGCCGAAGTGCTCGCCAGTCGGCGCTGACGTGCTCAGGCGGTCCTGAAATCCGGGCGTCGGCACGCCGCTCGAGCGTTTGCGACATGGTCGGCAAGCCGGACGCCCAGCGCGATCCCGAGCAGCGTCGGGTTGGCCTGGCTCGACGTCGGCAGAACCGACGTGCTCGCGACGTACAACCCGCGCACGCCGTGCACCGCAAGGTTCGGGTCCACAACGCCGTCGGTGGGCGCCAAGGACATTCGAGTCGTGCCCACCTGGTGGAAACCGCCCATCTCCGCCAGGTACTTGTGCACCAGGCCCTCGACATCGTCGCTCAACCACTCGACGTGTCCGACGCCGTGGCGGCGCAGGTGTTCATCGATGAGGCCGATGGCCTTGCGCACACTGCCGTAGTCGGCGTCGGAGAAGTGCATATGAGTGCGAATCCTGCGCATCCCCAAAGCATCTCGCTCGTCGGACAGCTCGACGCGGCTCTCCCAATGCGGAAGATGCTCGCCGTGGTAGTGCAGTAAATATCGGTTGTCGGCGCTCTTCACGAAAAAGCCCGGCGCCTTGCGGCCCCTGCGGAGGAACCGGGCGTAGCAGAAGGTGACCGCGAACCGGATCGACGGAAACAGGTCGCGGACGATGTTGCGCAGATGCGCGAGAACCTGTGGCGAACCGGCCCGCTTGGTGTGTGCCTCCCGAATCGCCTCCGCGAGCAGGAAACGACCGACCGGCGAGATCAGGGTGAGGTAGACGCCCGACAGAATCCCGCTTCCGTGCCTCGGGTCGCTGATCGGCGGGTTGACCAACCAGGTGGCCGCGTTCGGCATCCCGGAGTCGCGCAGTAGCTGTGGGTCGAAGGTGAAACGCCGGCGAACGTACACCCCGTCGTTGTCCCGCTCGTAGGCATGCAGCACCTGGTCGGTGTTGAAATGTACGCGCGCCACGCGCGCTTCGACGTGCGACATGTACCAGCGTCCGAGGTGGCCGCCGGCATTTCCCAGACCCGCCGGATGGTGGCGATTCGACACGAGCAGCAGCCGCGTCGCCTCCAGTCCACCGGTCGCGACGATGTAGTCCCTCGCGACTATCCGCCCCTCCCGGCCGTCGAGCGCCTTGACGACGAGGTGGTCGACGGCGTCGCCGGCGTCGGTGGTGACGATCTCGGTGCACGTGAGGCCGGTCCACAGAGTGAGCGTGGGGGCGTCTCGCAATGCCGCCCGATACTCGCGGCCGAAGCGCGTCGGCAAGGCCCAGCGCTCGAGATCGGTTGTGCGCACAGCACCGTCGGGCAGCCCAACGACCAGGTCGTGATTCGCGATCTCGGGGATATCGCGCGCATTGAATATTGCCTGACCGCACGCCGCCCAATCGCAGGCTCGTTGCCGGTAGGGCTCGATGTCTTCGTCCCCGATCGGCCACGGCGCCTGCGAGGTGATCGGCCGGTCCTCGAAATCGATGGGGTCGAACTTGACGCAGCGCCCACCCCACAGCGCAGTAGTACCGCCCACCTGTCGGCGGACCGTGAGCTCGCTGCGCGAGTGGAAGTAGTCGTCCTGTCGCGAATCGAGCGTCGCCAGGTCCTGGGCCGCTTCGTCGGGACGCTGCAGGCCGCTTTCGATCAGCGCCACCTGCACGCCGGCCCCGGCGAGCTCCAGCGCGGTGGCGATGCCGATCGCGCCGGCTCCCACGACCACGACGTCGGTCTCGATCGTCGTATTCGCGGTGAAGTCCTCCGGGCCACGGATCACGCGACAGCACCTTCGCGGAACTCGGCGACGAGAGCGAGGAACCGCGTCAGCGTCTCCGCGTCCGGCGGCGACGAGGCAGCGCTTGCCGCTTCGGCGACCCGGTGTGCCTTGGTGGTGCTGTAGAGAATCGCGCGCGCGCCCGTCGCCGCGGCGGACGACCCGATGATCAGCTTCGGGAGCACGCCGGGGGCCAGCGGATCGACGTGCAGGGCCTCGCGCCAGTGTCCGGCCAACCGCTCGTCGGCCGACAGTGCCCCGGCGAGCATCGTGTGCGACCGGTTCAGCACGCCGAACGCGATGTCGGCAGGACGCGGCGCAGGGTTGAGCAGGTCGCTGCGAAATTGGCTCACGCCCCGCGGCGCGAACTCCTCGGCAAAATCCACCTCGAACCCCTCGTCTTGAGAGACACCCCAGGCGCGAATTTTGCCCTGCTGCTTGGCGCGCTCGAAGAACTCGCGGAGTTCACCGCTTTCGACCGTGTCGCCGGGCTTCGGGGCGTGGATGAAGAGGATGTCGACGTGGTCGACACCCAGCGCAGCGAGGCTCTCGTCGAGGCTGCGCGCCGCGACGGCCGCGTCGTAGACCCGGGCGGTCGTATCGGGCCCCTGCTGTCGCTTGATGGCGCGGCGCAGCGCCGGCGCCTTGCGTAGCAACGCCCGCGCCGGAGCCTGGAACCGGCCGAGACGCCGCGCCGCGCCGCCGACATCGATGCCGAACTTGGTGGCAATGGTCACGGCGTCGCGTCCGACCGTGTGTACGAACACCCCCAGCTCTGCCTCGGCCATCCCCAGGCCATACATCCGCGCGGTGTCGAAGTGAGTGATTCCGCTGTCCAGGGCGCTGCCGAGGACGGCCATCCGCTCCTTGCGGGACGGCGCTTGCAGCAAACCGCCGCATCCGAAACCGACCGCGCTCACCGCGAGCTGCGGTCCCTCCAGTTCGACTTGCTTCAAAGCCCACAGCCCCCGTAGATCCGGCGAAGTTCCGCGTCAATCACTTTGGGGCTACGTGTTGCCGCAATGTGCGCCTGGCCGCGCAGCCCATCACGCTCGGCCAAGCCCGGATCGCGCAGATACCGGCCGATCGCCGCTGCCAGCGCGGGCACATCACCAACGGGCACGAGCATACCCGGGTCGGACGCTATTTCCGCTGTTCCGCCGACCGGAGTCGCCACGAACGGCCGCGCGCCGGCGAGGGCCTCGGTGAGGATCATCGGCATCCCCTCGGCGTAGGACGGGAGTGCTACCACCCGAACCGTCCGGAGCAGATCGCGGATGTCGTCGGGGTGTACGGGTCCCTCGACGGTCATCCGCTCGGTGGGTGGCGGGGTGTAGTCGTCGATGCGGCCGACGATCCGGCAATGCCCTTCGATGCCCTCGTCCAGGAGCAGCCGCCAGGCCGCGACAAGATCGTCGACACCTTTGCGGCGACCGATGGTGCCGGCGAACAGCACCACGGGTGGCGTCGAGGCGGCTCGAGGAGCATCGAGATCGATCGGGATCGGGTTGGCCACCACCGAGGTCGCCGCCGAGGGCACCACCTCGAGAACGGCGGCCCGAGCTTCCTCCGACAAGAGAATCACGTGGTCGGCACGTCGCAACGTGGCACCGACAAAGCGGGGGCGCGCCGCGGCGAACTCTTTGAAGTCGGAGCCGTGGATGGTGACGACGATGCAGAAACCGCGAGCGCTCGCCAGCCGAATCAGCGGCCCCTCGCGCAACCACGCGCCGCCATTCGAGATGTGGAAATGCACGATGGCCGGGCGTCGAGTCCGGGCCAGCGCCACGCCCGCGCGTGCGGTGAGAAGGAAGCTCTTCGCGTGGTTGCGCCCGTCCCAGGTGGACAGGACCCGGATATCGTCGGCGCCGATCTTGTTGTCGCGGATGACCCGGATCACGGACTGCGTCCCGCCAAAGCTGTACATGTCGGGCCCGACATGGGTAACGGCTAACACCAAGCTAGGTCCCCCAGCAGACTGGCCACACGGTCAAGATAAACCAGCTCAGCAACCGCCCGCGTGACGCTTCGAAAAATCAGCCGGGCGTGGCGGCCAGCTCCGGAACGCGGTCGACGATGTCTTGGCTCGTCTCCTGGTCTCGGCGCTGAAGCCCGGCAAATCCCATCGTCGCTCCCAGGACCAGGCCCAACGCCAAGGCATCCATCGGCATCTCCGGCAACGGCCAGACCGCGGATATCGCCAGCAGGCTGGCACTGACCGCCGCGCTGATTTTGGCCGGCGCCGACGCGCCTCGCACCGCCTTGAGTATCGGTGTGGCCGCGAACCATGCAAACACCGCCATGCCAACGGCCCCGGCTTTGGCCAACCACCACTGATAGAAGAGGTGAGAGTAGGTGGGGCCCAACTTCCACGCGAACGCATCCGGGTCGTTCCCGGTCGGCAGCTGGTAGGCGTAGCCCAGACCATGGCCGAAGATCGGCGCCTCGGCGATCGCGGTATTGAGCCGGGCGTTTTCCCGCAGTCGGTCCAGCGTCGAGTCGTCCACGGCGAGCGCGCTTGTCGAAATCCCGCCGAGCACCCGCTGGCCGAATGCGGTGAACTGATCGCTGAGCCACGCCCCGGCCTGCGAATGCTGCAGCAAGAACAGCGATCCGGGCACCGTGATCGCCAGGGCCGCCACGCTGACCGCGATAACCGTGACCATCCGCCGCAGGGCCGGCAACCCGAAGCTGGAAAGGAACGCGACAAAGGCGGCGACCACCATGGCGATCAGCGTGTTCCGGGAGAAGGACAGCAGCGAGATGATCAACGCGGGCGGCCCCAGCGCGTAAAGCATCACCGGCTTCACCCGGCCGACGATCGCGGCGGCGACCAGTGCGGCCAGCACGGCGGTTGCCGGTGTCTGGGTGGACAAGACGATGCGCAGGGCCTGGCCGGCGCCCGTCGCCTGTTCCAGGCTTTCCGCCCGGCCGGCCAGCCGAACGGCATGCAACGAACTGACGATCGCCATGCCAGCCGAAAACCAGAGAATGACGATCACCACGCGGATCAACCATGCGGTGTAATGGCCGTAGACGACCAGCATGCCCAGCACGAACCCGCCGACCATTTCGAGCAGCGTCGTCGATTCACGCGCCACCATCAGGTCGTCGTGCCCGGCCCAGAATCCGTAAAAGGTGTAGAGCACCACGGTCATGGCGAACACCCCCGGCAGGAGGTAATCGGAAAACCGCGGTCGCACGATCGGGATCAGGTACAAGATCGCCAGCACCGCGGCGATTTGGTAGGCGTAGATCGCGACCGGACCGATCACCTTGCCGACGTGCAGACCTTCCGGCAGTGCCGCGAACGCCCCGAACAGCGTGATCGCGACCATCCCTTCGGGTTTCACCCAGTACACGACCAGGCAGAACAGGGCGGCGATCAGCATCACGCCCTCGGTGGTTCGACGGACGGACAGCACGCCGAACAGGAAGCATCCCAACAGGAACACAGCCAGCAGAGCAACAGCCACTATCAGGCGATCGCGACTCCGCAGGTAGAAAATCACGACGACCCGCTGAGTTTTCCCCGGTAGGCGCGGGCGGCGGCCCTGCTGTGCACGGACGGTTGGGCATCGGTCAGCACGGTTCCGACGATCTGCGCGCCGGCCGCACGCAGCGCTGCCAGCGCGTCGGTGAGTTCATCGACGGTGGTGCGCTTCGCGCGCACCACCAGCACAGTGGCTTGAACCGCGCCGGCCAGCAGCCCGGAGTCAGCCGTGGCCAACACCGGCGGGCCGTCGACCACTGTGTGCCCGAACCGCGAAGACAGGTTCGCCAGCACGTTGTCGATTACGTCCGGCGTGAACGCGCTGGCGGGCACGCCCTCGCCGCGGCGGCCGGACCGGGCCGCAAGCAGGAACAGCCTCGAAATCGGGGTCGGCCGCACGGCTTGCACGGCGATGCTCGGGTCGGCCAGCGCATGCGCCAACCCCTCTCCTGATTCGACGCTCAGCAAACCGGCGATCACGGGCCGCCTGGTGTCGCCCTCGATGAGCAGGACGTCTTGGCCGAGTTCGGTGAATGCCCGCGACAGGTTCAGCACCGTCGTCGTGGTTCCCTCACCGCCGAAGGGCGCCGCCACCAACACCCGGCGCGCATCGGGTCCCATGGCCCTGGTCAGCCGGGTGCGCAGGCCCCGGACCGCGTCGTCGAATGCGATATCGGTGCCGAATTTCGGTGCGGTGCCGCGCTTTCCGGGCAGCTCCCCCAACGTCGGCAAGCCCGAAAGTTCTTCCAATTTCTCGCGGGTGCGAACCGTGCGATCGGTCGCCTCGCGGGCCAGCGCCACCGCGATACCAAGAAGCAGGCCGGCGACCAGTCCCAACGCTATATTGCGCACCGGCGACGGGGCGATCGCGTGATCGGGTACCCGAGGCGCCTCCACCACTCGCGCCCTGGCTACCGGCAACGGTTTGGGGGTGGGCTGCCCGGGCACCTCCGGCGGCAGGGGCGCCTCACCCGTGTCGGGTCGCGGCGTGGTCGTTGGGGGCGCTCCGGTGTTCGAGTGCCCAGTCACGCCGAGCGTCGGGACCATCACGGCGAACTGGTCGGCCATCGCTCCCGCCAGCGCCGCGGCACGCACCGGATCGGTGTCTCTGACCGCGATCGTGAAGAGCATCGACTTCGCGGTGTATTTCACCTGCGTTTGGCTCACCAGAACATCGGGGCTCATCGGAACCTGGAGCTGGCTGATCGCGCGCTCGGCCACCGTGCGTCCGCCGGCGATCTGGGCGTACGACGACAGCCGTTCCTGCGCGGTCAGCGTGCCGTTGTACAGCTCGGTCAGGTCAGTGGCACCGGAAAACGAGATCAGGATCGTGGCCGACGACTGGTAATGCTTCGTCTGCAACGCCGTGACGACGACGGCACCGACGAGACAGGCCAGGAACGCGCCCGCGGCGAGCTTCCAGTGCGCGCCGACAATCCGGACGAAGGTACGGAAATCCATCCAACTAATACCCTTCTAACATCCCCAGTCGGTGCAGAGCATACATTTAGTCTCTTTCATGCCCGCTGAGCAAACTCATCGTTCATTATGCAGCATCGTCAAATCGAGATTCCCCCGTCTGCCCAGGCAGTAGCGGCCTTTTGCGGAGGCACCCTACGCGCCATTCACTGGCGGGGGGTGGAGGTGACCACATCGCGCGGTATGTCGAGCGTCGCGACGGGATACCAGCCGGTTCCGTCCCGCCCGTCGCGGGCCAACTGCATGGGCGGATAGTTCACGACATGCGACGCCGCGGGCTTGTGCTGTTGCCAGGTGGCCGCGGCCTGCACGGTGTAATTCCCGGGCGGCAAGCTCCCGATGTCGATGGTCACGGTTTCGGTGGTCGACGCCGGGGCCGGCTCGGTACCGGAGTTGTCCCGGTGGACCAGGGTCTTGAGGTTCACCGTCGAGGGCATCTCGCGGATCACCGCTCCCGAGAAATCCACCAGCCGGTAGCCGGGGACCCATTTCTCGGTTGTGCCGGCGGAGCCGTAGTTGGTCCAGGTGACGGTGATCGTCGCATCCCCGTCGTGAACCGATTGCGAGCCCTGCCGCGCCTCGGCCGAATACCGGTAGCCGGCCGAGACGTTGGCTGTCGACCACAGTAGGTACAGCGCCGGGTCCATCGCCGTGGTCGCATTCACGGCGGGGAAGTTGAAGCTCGATGTCATCGACACGTGGTATTTGACGACGTCGCGCAGGCCCTTCTCGTAGTAGCTCTTCGGGTCGGTCCCGTCGGGCAGCTGGCACCATTCGGTCATCACCAGGCCCGACGCGAGCCGGTCCTTCAGTTGGTCGATGAGCCGATCTTTCGTCTGTACATAGTGCGAACCTTCCGACTCGGCCCACACCGGCAACGGCGCGTAGACGCCGAGGCAATCCGACCGGATACCCACCGGCACCGACAACGCTTTTGTCACCCAGTCGGCGAGCAACTGCCGCGTGACGTCCGGGTTCATCGGGGTTACCACCAGTTGGGTGCGGGGGAAGGCGTTGACGTTCGCCGCGACGAGCTTCGCGATCGACGCGCTGGTGATGGTCTGGTCGCGAAACTGGCTGTAATACCCCAGCTTCGCGACGCTCTCCTCCGGCGACGGTCCTGGGGCACCCAGCTTGTCGCGCAGATAGGCGATATGGTTCTCGCTGAAATCCCCGTACCCGGAGAACTCGAAGACGCTGAGCCGCTCGTCGCCGTCATAGCGGCGGCCCAGGGCCGCGAGCAGCCGGCCGAACGCGTCCAGATAGCGCTGGTCATTCCAGTTCGGCACCACCTGCGTCACGCCGGGCGTCCACCAGTACTTGGGCGGCGAAGGATAGTCGGTGGCCACCGGCCGCATCCAGTCGGGTATGGCGATGCTGGTGTTGGTCGGGTAGGTCGTGTCGCAGCAGGAGCTGTAAGCGACCACCCGAATCGTCATCCGCATGTTGCGGCTGGCGAGCTTCGTCAATGCATCGTCGATCGCGCTGAAGTCGAACTTGACATCGTCGGGAGCGTCGGGGGGCAGCGTGGCCGGATCGGTGGGCTGCAACTGCCGCCACGTGATACGCATGCCGGCGTCATACGACGCCGGCCACGGCGGGTACCGCCGCTGCGCGGGGTTGACCTGCGGGAAAAGCGGCATCATGAGGTCCTCGTACTGCCCGCGCAGCGGATTCGGCACCTCCTGCACGCTCAGCGGTATGGCCGGACTGGCAATCGCGCTCAGCGGCTCGGGGCCACTCGGTTGACTACAGCCGCCCAGGGCCAGTGCCGCGCACACCACAACGGCCGCCGTAATCTTGCTCGCTATTCGGACCACGTTGCGATGCTAGATTGCGCCCTGCGACAAAGCCTCACGATCGGCCAGGAATGGCATCGGCATCCAGCGCGCCGACAGTAAAGCCTCCATCGCATCGCCGGGGACAGGTCTCGACAGCAGGAAACCTTGCGCGCGGTGACACCCGTGCTGCATCAAAGTCAGTGCGGCAGCAGGCGTCTCGACTCCCTCGGCGACGACCTGCAGACCGAATGCTTCGGCCAGCCCGATGATGGCGCGAACGATGGCCAGGTCGCCGGCGTTGGTCCCCAGGTCGCGCACGAATCCGGCGTCGATCTTGAGCATGTCGACCGGCAGCGACTTCAGGTGCGACAGCACCGCATAACCCGTGCCGAAGTCGTCGATGGCCAGCTGCACACCGATCTCTTTGAGCTCCACGAGGGTGTTGAAGGTGGTGTCGATGTCGTGCACCACGGCACGCTCGGTGATTTCCAGGCACACCGACGCGGCGTCGATGCCGAACTCTTCGATCGTGTCGGCCACGCTGCGAACGAAGCCGCGGGTGATCAGCTGGACGGGTGAGACGTTGATGCGCAGGATGGCGCCCAGCCCGACGCCGTTGGCACGCCAGCGGCTGAATTCGGCGCAGGCGGTACGCATTACCCAGCGGCCCAGCTCCCCGGCCAGGTTTGCCGATTCGGCCACGCCGATGAACGAGTCCGGCAGCAGCAGTCCCCAGATCGGGTGCCGCCAGCGGACCAGCGCTTCGGCGGCCACGACCGCGCCCGTCCACAGGTCGACCTCGGGCAGATAGTGCAGCAACAGCGCCTCGCTGCCGATATCGCTTTGGAGATGCAGCTCAATGTCGTTGCGGAACGCGCTCTTCAACGACATGTCGTCGGTGAACACCGCGATCTGGTTGCCGCCGGCGCGCTTGGCGGTCAGCACCGCCTCGTCGGCACGGCGCAGCAGGGCGGTGCAGTTGTCGCGCTCCGGCATGCCGACCGCCAGCCCGATGCTGACGGTGCGGCTGATCATGTGGCCGCCGATCGCCAGCCGCTCGCACAACATCCTCGACAAGCGGCGGGCGAACGATTCCGCGGTCTCCGGCGACATCGACTGCCCGGGCACGACAACGAACTCGTCGCCACCGAGCCGGGCGATCATGGCTTGGCTTCCGGCGCAGACCTGAATGCGTTGCGCGAACACCCGGATGAACCAGTCACCCGCGGTATGGCCCAGGTAGTCGTTGATCGGCTTCAACCGGTCGAGGTCGAGATACAGCACCGCGACGGGCCCCGGCTTTCCGGCGGCGAGCCGCTCGGACAAGTGCGCGACCAGCGCCCGCCGGTTGTACAGGCCGGTCAGATCGTCGTGCTCGGCCAGATAGCGAAGCTTCTCCTCGGCGGCGAGACGGGCTTGCAGCTGCGCGAAGAGGGCGGCGACCACCTCGAGCGTATTGATCTCCGTTGGCTTCCACTTGCGGGCGCCGAACCTGACGAACCCGAGCAAGCCGGTCGTGACCTCACCCGAGACCAGCGGCGCGGCTGCCAGGGAAGGAGTGGCGGGCTGCTGGGATCCCGGTAGCCGGCGCCACCAGGAACGGCGGGGCTGACCGGGCGATATCACCATCGGTTTCCTGCCCTGCTCGCATTCGGCGAGCAGCGGCTCCACGCCGGTGAAGGGGACGACGGCCGTCGTATCCGGATCGGGATCAGGAGCCTCGATTCGCAGCGGCCACTCCGCGACCAGCACCGAGGCGCGGGAAAGCTCGTCGCGGTGGCGCAAGAAGCCGGCGTCCAGATCGAGCCGCTCGACGAGCTGCGCGAGAACCTGTTGGCTCACCTGAGCCGCCGTGGACGCCGTAGCTTCCATCAGCTGGGTGGCGACCGAGGTTACGACCAGATCCAGGCTGCGCGGCATGGAGTCCTCCGGTATGGGGCGCATGTCCCGGCCGGGCGGCCAGATCGAAGCAGGTCACGGATCATATTAGTGGGAGAACGGTACCACGCATGACCCGTTTCCTCCTGGCGTACGAGCAGCGTCGACGCGCGGTAGCAGGGCCGCGTCAGCCGCTGGTTGAGGTCTGGTTGTCGCGCGGGATGTCAAGGGTTGCAATCGGGTACAGCCCAGATCCGTCGCGCCCGTCGCGAGCCAGTGCCATGGGGCCGTAGTTCATCACGTGCGACGAGCCCGGCTTGTGCTGTTGCCAATCCACCGAGGCGCGCAGCGTGTAGTGCCCCGGCGCCAATCCGGACAGGTCGACGTGAACGGTGTCGGTGGACGACGCCGGGACCGCCTCCTCGCGCGACGGGCTGGAATCGTCGTGGACCAAAGTCTTGAGATTGACCGTTGCCGGCAGCGTGCGAATCACCGCACCGGTGTAATCCACCAGCTTGTAGTTGGGCGCCCACTGCTCGGTGGCAGCCGCCGAGCCGTAGTTCGTCCACTCCACCGAGATGGCCGCGATCTTGCCTTGAATCGATTGCGATCCCGGCCGCGCTTGCACCGAATACCGGTACCCGGCAGCCGCATTGGCCTGCGCCCACAGCGCATACAGCTGGGGGTCCATCGCCGATGTCGAATCCCGGTCCGGGAAGTTCGCGCTCGACGTCATCGACACGTGGTACTTGACGACGTCATGCAGGCCCTTTTCGTAGTAGCCCTTCGGGTCGGCGCCAGCGGGCAACGAGCACCATTCCGTGATCACCGGCGCCGACGCCAGCCGCTGCTTGATCGCGTTGACGACCGCATCGTTGTTCCGGACGTACTGGGAGTCACCGGTTTCCGCCCAACCCGGCAACGGCGACTGAACGCCAAGGCAGTCCGAGCGGATGCCCACCGGCGCGGACAGCTTCTTCGTGACGTCGTCGGCGAGCAACTGCCGCACGATCTCCGGGTTCTGCGGATTCACCACCAGTTGCGTGTGGGGGAAGGCGTTGACATTCGCCGCCACCAGCTGCCGGATCGACGCGACGCTGATGCTGCGATCACGAAACTGGCTGTACCCGGAGAACTCGAAGACGCTGAGCCGCTCGTCGCCGTCATAGCGGCGGCCCAGCGCGGCCAGCAGCTGGCCGAACGCGTCCAGGTAGTGCGGGTCGTCCCAGTTCGGCACGACCTGCGTCGCCCCGGGGCTGTTCGGTGGCGCGGGATAGCTGGTGGACGCCGGCCGCATCCACTCGGGAATGGCGATGCCCGGGTCGTGCGCGTCGGAGCCGGAGGCGTAGATGCGGAGGGTGAGCCGCATGTTTCGGCTGGCCAGCTTGGTCAGCGCGTCGTCGATCGCGCTGAAGTCGAACTTGCGGTCATCCGGCGCGTCCGGGGGCAGCGTGGCCGGATCGGCGGGCTGCAACTGCCGCCACGAGATAGCAATGCTGGCGTCGTAGGAGGCCGGCCACGCCGGGTATCGCTGCTGCGCGGGATTGCCTTGCGGGAAAAGGGGATTCAGCAGGTCTTCATACTGGCCGCGCAGCGGGTTGGGAAAGTCGGCGACGCTGGGCGGTATGGCCGGACTGACCATCGCGGACAGTGGCCCGGGACTGCTGTGGCCGCCGCAGCCGCTCAGCAGGAGCGTCGCGCATGCGGCGACAGCCGCCGCGCTCCTGCTCAGTGTCCGGACCATCGTTGCGATGCTAGAGGGCTGCGCGCCCCTCGGTGCGGGGCGGCTGCGCGCCGCGGGCCCGGCTTCAGTGATACAGCTCACAATCGCGGCCCGAATTGTCACGCCTTGCCGTCCTGCGGTGTCTCAAGGGCACAAGTCCCGCGAGATTAGGAGACAGCAATGACCGAGAGCACACATGTCGTCATCGTCGGCGGTGGATACGCCGGCACCCTGGCGGCCAATCGCCTGCGGCAGCGGCCGGACATCGAGATCACCCTGGTGAATCCCCGTCCGGTCTTCGTCGAGCGAATCCGCTTGCACCAGCTGGCCGCCGATACCGGCGCCGCGACCGCCGACTACGGCACGCTGCTGGGCGACGGCATCCAGCTGGTCGTCGACGCTGTCGAGCGGATCGACGCGGCCGCCCGGCGCCTCGTGCTGACGTCTGGCACCGCGCTGGACTACGACTACCTGATCTACGCCGTCGGCAGTACCGGCGCGGTGCCCGCCCAGCTATCGGTGGCCGGGGCCGCCGAATTCGCGCACTCGATCTGCGACCTGGAAAGCGCGCAGCGGCTCCGCTACGCGCTGGCCGACTTGCCGCTGGGCGCACCGATCACCGTGGTCGGCGGCGGCCTGACGGGCATCGAAACGGCGTCGGAGTTGGCCGAGCAGGGCCGCCCGGTGACGCTGGTGTGCGGCGGCACGCTCGGAACGACGCTGAGCAAACGCGGCCGGCGTTCGGTGGCCAAGCAGCTGCGCCAACTCGAGGTCAACATCCTGGAATCCGTCGCCGTCAGCGAGGTCCGCTGGGACAGCGTCGTGCTCAGCGACGGCGCGGTGCTGCCCAGCGCGGCGACCGTGTGGACGGCCGGGTTCGCCGTGCCGGATCTGGCCACCCGCAGTGGACTGCACACCGACGAGCTGGGCCGGCTGCTCACCGACGAGACGCTGACCAGCGTCGACGACGATCGAATCGTCGCCGCGGGTGATGCCGCCGCGCCGTCGGGCCAGCCGTTGCGGATGAGCTGCCAGGCCGCCGGGCCGTTGGGGGCCCAAGCCGCCAACACCGTGCTCAGCCGTATCGCGGGAACCGCGCCGGCGCTACTGAACCAGGCGTTCACGGGGCAGTGCGTCAGCGTGGGTCGCGCCCACGCCACCATCCAGTTCGCGCGTAAGGACGACACACCGGTGAACGTGATCGTGGCCGGCCGAAGCGCCGCACCCATCAAGGAAGCCGTCTGCAAGGCCACCCTGTGGGCCATCCGGCGCGAGGCCGCCAAGCCCGGCTCGTACTTCTGGTTCAAGGGCGGTAGCCGGCCTCCTCAACCGGCCGACGCGCGGGTCGCGATCAAATGATCGCGACCCGCGAGCACGCGGAACGGTTCACGCTGCTGCGCCCATTGCTGTTCACCATCGCCTACGAAATCCTCGGCTCGGCCACCGAATCCGACGACGTGTTGCAGGACAGCTATCTGCGGTGGGCCGACGTCGACCTGTCGACGGTGCACGACACCAAGTCGTATCTGGCCCAGCTGGTGACCCGCCAAGCGCTCAACGCCTTGCGGGCCGGGGCCCGTCGCCGTGAGGAGTACGTCGGGCCGTGGCTGCCCGAGCCGCTGCTGCTCGACGACCAGGACCCGTCAACCGATGTCGTCCTGGCGGAATCGGTTTCGATGGCAATGCTGGTCCTGCTGGAAACGCTGAGCCCCGACGAACGGGCGGTGTTCGTGCTGCGCGAGGTGTTCGGTTTCGACTACGGCGAGATTGCCGACGCGGTGGGCAAACCGGCGCCGACGGTCCGCCAGGTCGCACACCGCGCCCGCGAGCATGTACGGGCGCGCCGCAAGCGCTTCGACAATGTAGACCCGCAGCGCAACGCCGCGATCACTGCGCAGTTTCTGGCCACCGCGGCCAGCGGCGACGTGGATGCGCTGATGGCGATGCTCGCGCCGGACGCCACCTGGATGGCCGACAGTGGCGGCAAGGTGTCCGCGGCGCGACGGCCCGTGGTCGGTGCCGACAGGGTGGCCAGGGCCATCGCCGGGCTGATGCGCAGGGCGGCAGCGGCGCTGCGCGTGGAAATGGTGAACTGCAACAGCGCCCCGGCGGTGTTGCTCTACTACCGCGGACAGCTCGAGGGCGTCATCACGTTAGAGATCGCCGGCGACCAGATCACCAACTTCTACGTGATGCGCAACCCCGACAAGCTGGCCGCCCTGACGACCGCCCGCGACATCAGCCGCGGCTGAGCGACGCCAGCCCTGGGGTGCGAAAATTCACCCTTCTGTCAAGCTAAGGCAGTGCGAATTGACCGGCTCGGCAACCTCGGCGAGGCACCGCGTGTGCTGCGCGCGATCGGTGATGCCACCGGCCGGCTCGGTCTGCCACCGCCCGCCGCCCTGACCGGCGAATGGTTCGGCGCGCTGGCGGTGATCGCACCCAGTCTGGCGGTACGCCCGGTGGACGTGGCGGACGCCTTCGAGGTCCCGCTCGGCTCCCCGCAGTCCCCCGCGGTGGGCGGTGGCTGGTTCGGCTACCTGTCGTATCCGGACGCCGGCGCCGACGGGCGGGGGCACCGGATCCCCGAGGTTGCCGGCGGCTGGACGGACTGCGTGCTGCGCCGCGACCGGGACGGGCAGTGGTGGTACGAAAGCCTCTCCGGGGCGCCGATGCCGCAGTGGCTGACCGCCGCGCTGACCGCGGCCCCGGGGCCGATGCGCGATTGCCGGATTCACTGGGATGTGGCCGACCGGGAGGCGCACCGCGGCGCGGTGCTGGCCTGTCTGGAGGCGATTCGGGCGGGCGAGGTCTACCAGGCGTGCGTGTGCACCCGGTTCACCGGGACGGTCGCCGGGAATTCGCTGGACTTCTTCATCGACGGCGTCGCGCGCACGTCGCCCGCCCGCGCGGCCTATCTCGCCGGCCCGTGGGGTGCGGTCGCGTCGCTGTCCCCCGAGCTGTTCCTGCGCCGTCACGGCGCGGTCGTGATGTCGAGCCCGATCAAGGGGACGCTGCCCGCCGACGCCTGGCCGTCGGCGTTGCGCGCCTCGCCCAAAGAGGTGGCCGAGAACATCATGATCGTGGACCTGGTTCGCAATGACCTCGGCCGGGTGGCGGTCACCGGCACGGTCAAAGTGCCCGAGCTGCTGGTCGTCCGGCGCGCGCCGGGCGTGTGGCATTTGGTGTCGACGGTATCGGCGCAGGTGCCGGTCGAGCTGCCCACCTCGGCACTGCTGGATGCCGCCTTCCCACCCGCGTCTGTCACCGGAACCCCCAAACACCGTGCCCGCCAATTGATTTCGCAATGGGAATCACACCATCGCGGAATATATTGCGGCACTGTCGGGTTGGCGTCACCGATCGCCGGATGCGAGCTCAATGTCGCGATCCGCACCGTGGAGTTCGACGCAGCCGGCGGCGCCGTGCTGGGCGTCGGCGGCGGGATCACCGCCGATTCCAACCCCGACGCCGAATGGGCGGAATGCCTGCACAAGGCCGCTCCCGTCGTCGGGCTGCCGTGCGCCGCGCCCGCCGCTGGCGTCGGTTGACGGTGGGTTACTCCTCGCTGCGGGACCGCAGCACCGCGTCGTACAGCTGGCGCGAGCGCACGTCGGGATGGGCCGCGGCCACCTCGGTGCAGGCGTCCTTGACGCGAACCCCCTCGGCGACGAGCTCGTGCACCCGGGCCACCAGCGACGGGACATCGGCGGGCGGGCTCGCGCCGGCCAGCACGACCGTGATCTCGCCGAGCACGCCGTCGGCCGCCCACGCCGCGAGTTCCTCGAGCGATCCGCGCACCACTTCCTCGTGCACCTTGGTCAGCTCCCGGCAGATCACCGCCGGGCGGGCACCGCCGAGCTGATCGACGGCATCGAGCAGACACGCCGCCAGCCGGCGCGGCGACTCGAAGAACACGCAGGTGCGCCGCTCGTCGGCCAGCGAGGCCAGCCAGGTTTTGCGCGCCCCGCTCTTGCGGGGGGCGAAACCCTCGAAGCAGAACTTCTCCGCCGGCAGACCGGACACGGCCAGCGCGGTGATCACCGCGGACGGTCCGGGCAAGCAGGACACCGGGACGCCGGCCTGCACGCACGCCACGACCATCCGGTAGCCGGGGTCGCTGATCAGCGGCATGCCGGCGTCGCTGACCACCAGCACCGTCGCACCGGCTTTGATCTCGTCGACCAGCGCGGGCACCCGCGCGGCCTCGACCTGATCGAACATGCTGACCACCCGGCCGGCGATCGCAACGCCAAGGGCTTTCGCCAGCGTTCGCACCCGCCGGGTGTCCTCGGCCGCCACCACATCGGCCTCGCCCAGCGCCGCGATCAGCCGCGGCGAGGCGTCCAGCGGCTGGCCCAGCGGGGTCGCACCGAGCAATAGGCGACCGTGGGACATGACGGACAGCCTACGATCGACACCGATGTCCGCCCCGCCCAGCGAAGCCTCCTTGAACGTGGAGGGTGCCGTGCAGGAGCGCGTCGTCCCCGTCGTCAGTCCGGGGCCGTTGTTTCCGGTCGCGGACTTCGGGCCGCTCGACCACATCCGCGGCTGGGTGGTCACCGGGATCATCACCCTGCTGGCCGCCATCACCCGGTTCGTCAACCTGGGCTCGCCGACCGACGCCGGCACCCCCATCTTCGACGAGAAGCACTACGCGCCCCAGGCCTGGCAGGTGCTGAACAACCACGGGGTGGAGGACAACCCCGGGTTCGGTTTGGTGGTCCACCCACCCGTCGGCAAGCAACTGATCGCGATCGGCGAGGCGATCTTCGGCTACGACGGCGTGGGCTGGCGGTTCACCGGCGCGCTGCTCGGCGTGGTGATGGTGACGCTGGTGATGCGGACCGTGCGGCGGATCAGCCGCTCGACGCTGGTGGGCGCCATCGCCGGCGTGCTGTGCATCTGCGACGGCGTCAGCTTCGTCGCCTCGCGCACCGCGCTGCTCGACGGCTTGCTCACCTTCTTCGTGGTGGCCGCGTTCGGCGCGCTGATCGTCGACCGCGACGAGGTTCGCCGGCGAATGCACATCGCGCTGCTAGAAGGCCGCAACGCCGACACGGTGTGGGGTCCGCGGCTGGGCGTGCGCTGGTGGCGCTTTTTAGCCGGCGTTCTCCTCGGATTGGCTTGCGGGACAAAGTGGTCCGGCCTCTACTTTGTGGTGTTCTTCGGCGCGATGTCGCTGGCGTTCGACGTGGCCGCACGGCGGCAGTATCAGGTGACCAGGCCGTGGCTGGGCACGTTGCGGCGCGACCTGGTCCCCACCGGCTACGCGCTGGGACTGATCCCCATTGCGGTGTACCTGGCCAGCTATGCGCCGTGGTTTGCGTCCGAGACCGCGATCGAGCGGCATGAGGTCGGGCAGACGATCGGCCCGCACAGCGACTTTCCGGTGCCCGACGCCCTGCGCTCGCTATGGCACTACAGCGCCAAGGCGCTGCAATTCCACGCGGGCCTGACGAATTCGGCGGGCAACTACCACCCATGGGAATCCAAGCCGTGGAGCTGGCCGATGTCGTTGCGGCCGGTGCTGTACGCGATCGATCAGCAGAACGTCAGCGGCTGCGGCGCGCAATCGTGCGTCAAGGCAGTGATGCTGGTCGGCACGCCCGCGATGTGGTGGCTGGCGGTGCCGGTGCTGCTGTATGCCTGCTGGCGGGCGTTCATCCGCCGGGACTGGCGCTACGCGGTGATCCTGGTCGGCTACTGCGCCGGGTGGCTGCCGTGGTTCGCCGACATCGACCGGCAGATGTACTTCTTCTACGCGGCGACGATGGCGCCGTTCCTGGTGATGGGGATCGCGCTGATCTGCGGCGACATTCTGTACCGCCCTCCTAGCCAAACCGCGGAGCGCCGAACGCTGGGACTGATCGTCGTGAGCGCTTACGTCGCTTTGGTGGTGACCAACTTCGCGTGGCTGTTCCCGGTTCTCACCGGTCTGCCCATCTCGCAGCAGACCTGGGACATGGAGATCTGGCTGCCCAGCTGGCGGTAGTTGCGGCGCCGGCGACGACGGCGAGATTGCCGCCATGGCTGTGATGCGGGTGCCGACCACGACCCTGACGGCAATCTCGCTGACATGTCGGTCAGTGCTCGCATCATGGGCGCGTGGTGGGGGTCTTTCTCGGAAGCGAAGCGATAGCGCGGGGCACGCTGACCCGCGGTCAATTGCGTTGGAACTACCGGCAAATCCATCGCGATGTGTACCTGACAAAGGACGCACCGAGATCGCTGCGGGACAACATCTACGCGGCCTGGCTGTGGTCGGGCCGCAAGGGAATCATCGCCGGCCGTGCAGCCGCCGCGCTCCACGGAGCGAAATGGGTCGACGATTTCGCGCCGGTTGAGCTCCTCGGGCCGTTCAACCATCCACCGCCGGGCATCGTCGTTCGTCGCGAACGGATCGAGTTGGAGGAAACCGTGGAAGTGGGCAGCCTCCGCGTAACCGGTCTTGCGCGAACGGCATTCGATCTGGCGCGGCATTTACCAATCGGTGTCGCGGTCGCCAATCTCGACGCGCTGTCAGCCGCGACCGGGGTCACCGCGTCTGACGCAGCAGCGTTGATCCCTCGCCACACGGGGGCGAGGGGCGTCCGCCAGTGCAGGGAGGCTCTGGACCTGATGGACGGCGGCGCGCAGTCGCCCAAAGAGAGCTGGTTGCGGCTCGTCCTCATTGACGCTGGCCTACCGCGGCCCGTCACGCAGCTCAAAGTCACCGATGGCCATCTCGTTGCCTACCTCGACTTGGGATGGGAACCGCCAATGGTGGCGCTCGAATACGACGGCGACCACCATCGCAGCGATCGGCGCCAATACGTCAAAGACATCCGCCGAGCAGAAATGGTGGAACGAGCCGGTTGGCACGTGATCAAGGTCATCAACGAGGACCGGCCGGACGTCATCGTTCGACGGACTCGGGACGCCCTGACACGCCGATTGACGTCGAGATTGCCGTAGTGGTTGCGGCAGGGGCCAAAACACGACCCTGACGGCAATCTCGACGGAAAACTAGGACAGCGCGTCCCGCGCGACCGGGCACGACATGCACCGCGGCCCGCCGCGGCCGGTGCCCAATTCGGACCCCGCGATCGTCAACACCTCGATGCCCGCGTCCTGCAGCCGGGTGTTGGTCTGCACGTTGCGCTCGTAGGCGACGACGACGCCGGGCGCCAGCGCCAGCGTGTTGTTGCCGTCGTCCCACTGCTCACGTTCGGCGATGACGGGGTCGAGACCGGTGTCGATGACGCGCAGCTTGTCGATCGCCATCGCCTTGGCGGCGGCTTCCAAAAACGGCGCCTCGTCGCCGATGTTCACACCGTCTTGGGTGCGCTGAAGCGTGAACGCCGAAAGCTTGTCGACGACGTTCGCGTACATGACGACGGTGTCGGTGTCGACCATCGTGCACACCGTGTCCAGGTGCATCTGCGCACGCCGCTGCGCGATCGGAACGGCGAGCACCGTGTGCGCCAGGTCGTCGTCAAAGAGGCTGCGCGCCAACGCCTCCGCACCGGCAGGGGTGGTGCGCTCCCCTACCCCGACCGCGACCACGCCGGGGGAAAGCAGCAGCACGTCGCCACCCTCGACGGGCGCGGTGCGCGATTCGTAGGCCCGCCGCACCCCGGTGAACCGCGGGTGATGGGCATAGATGAGGTCGGTCAGCGACGCCTCGCGAACCCGGGCCTGCAGCGCCAGCGACGGAATTACCACCCGCGGGCCGATCCAGATCGACGAGTCCCTGGTGAACACCAGGTTCGGCAGTGGGTCGATGACGAAATCCGCACCGTGGTGCATACGCAGCACCAGCGACACGTCGGTCCGGGTATCCGGTGGCAACTCGTTGAACGTCATGCCGGCCATCAGGACGTGCGCCAGCCTGGTCGGGTCCAGGCCACGCAGGTACGCCGAGAGCTCTTGCGCCAGCGGCACTCCCAGCCGGCGTGCATTCACGGCGGCGGCAACCCCCTGCATCCGGGCGGCTCCGCTGTGGTTGAGCGCCTCGGCCAGCAGGTCGGACAGCAGCAGCACTTCCACCCCGCGGGAGCGCAGCAGCCCGGCGAACCGGTCGTGCTCCTCCTGTGCACGAGCGACCCACGGCAACCCGTCGAAGAGCAGCTGGTCATTGTTGCCCGGGTTGAGTCGCCGCAGCTCGGCGCCGGGGCGGTGCAGGATCGCTACCCGCAGCGCGCCTACCTCGGAATTGGTGCCCAACTCAATAACACCCACAGCTAAACCGTAGCCGCGGAATTCAAGGCCGTCGCGTCACACCCGGGGCGCGCTGGTGACCCGGCGAGTCCCGATCAGTCGAACGGATGTGCGATAGGCTGAGCGTTGTGGGGACCGCGGTACAGGGCTCGCTGTTCGAGCACACCCAGCGACGGCACCTCGGCGACGGTGCCTTTATCGAGATCCGCGCCGGTTGGCTCAGCGACGACCCTGCGGGTGCTCAAGAACTGCTCGACGCGCTGTTATCCACCGTCCCGTGGCGGGCCGAGCGCCGCCAGATGTACGACCGGGTGGTCGACGTGCCGCGGCTGGTGAGCTTTCACGACCTGACCGTCGAGGAGCCGCCCCACCCGCTGCTGACGCGGCTGCGTCGGCGGCTCAACGACATTTACGCGGGCGAGCTCGGCGAGCCCTTCACCACGATCGGGTTGTGCTGTTACCGCGACGGCTCCGACAGCGTCGCGTGGCACGGCGACACGATCGGCCGCAGCAGCTCCGAGGACACCATGGTGGCGATCATCAGTCTCGGCGCCACCCGGACCTTCGCGATGCGGCGGCGCGGCGGCGGGCCGTCGTTACGGCTGCCGCAGGCGCACGGCGACCTGCTGGTGATGGGCGGATCCTGCCAACGCACCTGGGAGCACGCCGTTCCGAAGACCTCGTTGCGCAAGGGCCCGCGCGTCAGCATCCAGTTCCGGCCGCGCGACGTGCGCTGAGCGTCAGCTGCGGATCGCGGCCACGGCTTTGACGAGCAGGTCGCGGGCACGCTGCGTGTCGACCTTGGCGACCGGCTGGTCGGCGACGACGAGCGGATTGGCGATCACGATCACCTGGTAATCGCCGAACTGCGCGGAGTAGTCGTATAGCTCGCCGGTGCGGGTACCGCCGGCCAGCACCGCTTGCAGGACGCGATGCACGCCGAATGTGTGCGTCCCATCGATGGGCGGCGCGTCGATGACCTCCAGGCCGCCGCGTACCTGGCCGCCGGAGAACGCGACCTTGTCGCAGTCCTTGCCCGGGTCGTTCGTCGGCAGCGGCTTGGACGTCTCAACCGCGATGACGACGTACCGGTTGCCGTTGCCCTCGGCGGATACCGCGGCCATGTTGCCCTGCACGTCCGGCGGCATGTCCGGCCCCGACGCCAACTTCGCGCAGTTGGCCGGATCGAACTTCAGCCCCTCGGGCAGCTTGCGGGCGGACAGCAGTTTGGGATCGATCGCGCGTTCCGAAATGTCGGTGACCTTGAACTCGGGTCCAAAGTTCGACTTGATCTGGACGACCTTGGCGATGTCGGCGTTTGTCGCGGTGGTGGTATTCGACGAGCAACCGGCGAGCACGAACCCGGCTGCGACGACGCACACCAGCTTGGACACCGTGGCTAATCTACCCATAGCCAGACGTTCAGCTGCGCAACGTGGACACCGTTTTGGCGAGCAGATCGGCGGCGAATTGCGGCGGTAGGGCCGGCAGCGCGGAACCCGGATCGGTGGTCAAGGTGGTGAACGCGTAGTAGTTGCCCAGGTACGCGATGAATGTGTATGTCCGCGAATCGATTTCGGTTCCGGACTCGACCGATGATTTGATGTCGGCGACCATGGCGACGGTTTCGGCACCGTCGATATGCGGGGGTACGGTCAGCCGCACACTGATCGTGGTGTGCTCGGAGGTCATGGCCCACTGGCCACATGCGGCGACGACATCCTGGTCAAGGACCGTTGGCCCTGGCAAAGACACCACGATGGCGTTGATGACGCCGCCCTGACCCGAGGCGGACAGGCCCTGCGCGGATTGGTCTTGCCCCTTGCCGGGATCGGCGAGCGCGGCGCATGCCGTCGGCTTGGACGTCGCATCGGCGTCGAGACCCCAGATCGCCCGGGGCGAGGCCGCGCTGGGGATGCCGCTGTTGACCTCGTAGCTGGGCGGCAAGTCGCGAACGACCCGCTTGATGTTGGCGGGGTTGACGACGGTGCCGTGCGCCGACGGCGACGTCGAGACAGACGGTCGATGGGACGGCGGGTGGGTGCATCCAGCCATCAACACCGCGAGCAACGCGCCAATCCAGAACGGCCGCATGCCCGTTGATATCACGAGACGCCGGATCAGCCGAGCGCCTCGATGACCTGACGGGCGACGCGTCTGATCTCGTCGGCCATCTCACGCTTGATACCCAGGTCGCGCCGGCGCGGCACATCGATGACGGTGGTGATGACCCCGACGTCCTCGCGCTGCCAGACCGCGCCGTAGCGGTCCATGATCGTGCGCATCGGCAGATTGTCGGAAAGCATTCGCGCGGAGAATCTTTCGACTCCGTCGACCTTGGCGGCGATCGACAGCGCACCGATCAGAAAGCTCCCGATCCCCCGTCCCTGATAAGCATCGGCGACGATGAACGCGATCTCGGCGACCGTCGGATCGTTTTCGTCGCGGACAAAGCGGGCGTCGGCCACCGGGTCGGTGCCGTCGGTCACCACCCACACGAAATGGTCGACGTAGTCCACCTCGGACAGGTAGTGCATCAATGCCGCCGACGGCACCCGGGCCGTCATGAACCGCCGGTACAGCGTCTCACTGGAGAACTGGATATGACCGTGCACGGTCCGCTCGTCGTCGCCGGGCAGCACCGGGCGCAGCAACAGCAGGGTGCCGTCGCGCACCCGAATCGGAATGGGCGTGACGAAGGCGGCCAGCCGCTGGCGCACCATCCGCAGCAGCCGGGGCATGACGCCCGGGATCTGCACCAGCCGGGTGAACGCATCGTTGTCGCCGATCCACCCGGTCAGCGGCTCGGTCGTGGTGACCGTCGCGATCCGGGGGCTGTTGCGAAGCAGGGCGATCTCTCCGATCAGCGCGCCGGCGGCGGTCTCGCCAATGGCCACATCGCCGTCGACACCGATGTGCCTGATCTCGGCGGTACCCGAGGAGATGAGCAGGAACGAAACGGCCTGCTCCCCCTGCCGCATCAAAACCTGGCCGGCCGCGGCGCGCAGCGGCTGCAGGCTGGCCGCCAACGGCTCCAAGTCTTCGATGGCGCATCCCTCGAAGATGTCCATCGCGGCGAGTTCGTCCGTCCGCGCACCGATCAGTTCGGCCACGGCGGCCCATCTTGCGGTCCGATTCGCTCAGGTTATGGCGTTGGCGGCCAGTGCAGCAACAACCGGACGAACCGATGTCACGAGTTCCGTGGAACTTCCACGGCAATCCGGTGAGAATCACAAGTCATGCGGCCAACCAGGATCCAAGTGGGCGATCTTTGGTTCGATGCCCTCACCCAACGCGAGGTCGTCGAAGCCGTGCGCAAGGCCTGGGCCGACGGCCGCGGCGGTTCGATCATCCCGGTGAACGTCGATGTGGCGCGGGCGGCCAGCCGCGACGCCGCGCTCGCCGAACTGATAGCCAGGGCTTCCGTTGTCGTAGCCGACGGAATGCCGCTGGTGTGGGCGGCGCGGCTCAAGGGTGAGACGTTGCCGGAGCGGGTGGCCGGCTCGTCGTTGATCCATCCGTTGAGCGCGGCCGCGGCCGCCGACGGGAAGTCGATCTATTTCTTCGGCGGCGCCGAGGGCATACCCGAGCAAGCCGCCACCGCGCTCGCCGCGCAATTCCCCAACCTGCGCATCGCCGGCACGCAGTCGCCCGAGTTCGGCTTCGACAAGACGGACGACGGTGCGCGGCGCGCGGTCGCCGCCGTGGTCGCCGCCAAACCCGATCTGGTCTTCGCCGGCCTGGGCTTCCCCCGGCAGGAACGCCTGATCGAACAGCTACGGCAAGAGCTGCCCGACGTCTGGTGCCTCGCCTGCGGCGGCGGGATCGGGATGACGGCCGGCGCGGTTCGTCGGGCGTCGCCGCTGCTGCAGCGGCTCGGATTCGAGTGGGTGCACCGGCTGATGCTCGAGCCGCGGCGGCTGGCCCGCCGGTATCTGCGCGACGATCTGCCGTTTGCGCTCGCGCTGGTGGCCCGGTCGATAGCCCAGCGTTTCAGGCGAGGATGAGCCGTACGGCCGCGGCGAGGTCGTCGACGACAAAGTCGGCGTTGTGTCCGCCTCCGCCGCGCAGCAGGACGGTCGTCGCACCGGCGGCTCGGCCCGCGGCCATGTCGGCGTCGCTGTCGCCGATCATCACCGACTCGGCCACGTCGAAACCGTGCTCTTGCGCCGCCCGCAGCAACATGCCGGCCAGCGGTTTGCGACAGTCACAGCTATTCGCCGCGTGCGGACAGTGATACGCGGCATCGAGGCGAGCGCCCTCGCTCGCCAGCAGCTGTCGCAGCCGGTCCTGGATGGCGGCGAAATGCGTTGGGTCTGCGGATGGTTCGGACAGCCAGCGCTGGTTGGTCACCAGGACCGTGCGCAGGCCGGCCGCATTCAGCGCGGCTATCGCCGTGGCCGCACCGGGCAGCAGCACCAACTCCTCGGGCGACCGGATGTACTCCCCCTCGGCTGCTTTGGCGTTGATGGTCCCGTCTCGGTCCAGGAAGACGGTGCGGGCGTTCCGCAACTCCATCGTCAGGAGGGTCTGGGAAACAGTGCGGCTTCGACCATTTCGCAAATGGTGTGGCCCAGGTGCAGGCACGCCTCCTGAATCCGCCCGGTGTCCGCGCTGGGCACCCGGATGCAGATCTCGGCCACGTCGGCGACCTTGCCGCCGCGGGCACCGGTGAGCGTCACGGTCGTCATCCCGGCCTGGCCGGCCGCCTCGAGTGCGCGCACCACGTTGGGTGAGTTGCCCGATGTGGTCAGGCCGACCACCACGTCCCCCGCACGCCCGGCGGCGAGTACTTGGCGGGCGAAGACCTCGTCGTAGGAGTAGTCGTTGCCGATCGCCGTGATCGCGGCGGTGGCGTCCGGCAGGCTGATCGCGGCGAGGCCCGGACGGTCGAAAGCGAAGCGGCCCATCAGCTCAGCGGCCAGGTGTCCGGCGTCTTGCGCGGAACCGCCGTTGCCGAAGAAGATCACCTTCCCGCCGGCCCGCAGCGCGTCGATCAGCACGCGCGCCACCTCGACGGTCTGCGCGGCGAAAGCCCCCGACTGCATTTGCTGTTTGACGGCGATCGTGTCTGCCAGCCGCGCCTGGACCGTCTCCACACTCGGCACCACGACATCCGACGTGCTCATGCCTGCCATGTGGTCAATCCCTTGCTCTCGAAAGCGAATTCGGTGATGGTGGCCCCGGCGCCCTCGAGGGCTTCAATGAGGCGGTGCTTCTTCGTGAAGTCGCAGAACAGCAGGATGTACCCACCGCCGCCGGCGCCGGTGATCTTGCCGCCGAGTGCGCCGCTGTGCAACGCGAGGTCGTAGAGCTCGTCGATGCGCGCGTTGGTGATGTAGGGCGACATGCGTTTCTTCTGCGTCCACGCCTCGCCGAGCAGGGCACCGAAATCGTTCAGCTTGCCCGTCAGGAGTGCGGCCTTCATGGCCACCGCCAGTTCCTTCTGGGCTCGTAGACCGGCGAGCGTGTCGTCGGCACCCGTGGTGGCGCGACGTGTTTGGTCCTCGATCACTCGTGCGGAGTCCCGGGTGATGCCCGTGTAGCACAGCAACAGGCTGAGCTCGAGTTCGAAGGCGATTTCATCGCGGATGCGCAGTGGATTGACGATCACCCGGTCGGTGAACTCGATGAAGTTGAATCCACCGAACGTCGCCGCGTACATGTCCTGCATGCCGCCGGCGATGCCGAGGTCCTCGCGTTCGATGGCGCAGGCCAGCTGGGCGGTCTCGTATTCGCCCATCGGCGCCCGGTAGTGCTCGGCGAGCAGGCCGGTGAGCGCGACCATCATCGTCGATGACGAGCCCAGTCCCGAGCCGGGCGGAGCGCTGGAACGCAACACCAGGTCGTAGCCGTCGGTGCCGTCGCGGCCGAACCGCCGCACGGCGGCCTTGATCAGGTCGAGGCTGCCGTCGTAGATAATCTCGCTGTCGAGCGTCATCTCGTGGGTGGTCTTGAAGTCCACCGACTCGATAGTCACCTTGCGATCGGTACGCGGACTCAGCGATCCGTAGGCGTAGCGGTCGATGGTCGCCGACAGCACACACCCGCCTTCGAGCGCCGGGAAGGGTGGTACGTCGGTGCCGCCTCCGGCGAACGAGATCCGCAACGGCGCCCGGGCGCGGATTCGTGGGCGTGTCATCCAGAGTCTCTTCCGACGTGATTCGCTGCGCTGGCCCACGCGAGCCTAACAGGCTAACCAGCAGGTTTATCGCTCTTTAGGGGTTACGAGTAGGGGTTCGCCGGCGCGGCAATGGGTGTGACCGAAACGGCCCGCAGCGTCGGGATCGGCGGTGTGTGGGGTTGCCGCTCGGCGGGAGTCACCACGCCCTCCACCCGCAACCAGGTGTTGTCCGCAAACCGGAAAGTGCCTGCGCCGTCGCGGTCGCGCAGATGGATCCGGGCCAGCTGGGCGTCGGCCGCGCAACAGATGATGACGATGCGGGCCAGGTCGATGCCGCCGGGTTCGGTGAGGGCGAAGCCGCTGACCGTGATCAGCCGATTGTTCAGCGATCCCGTGCTGTCGTTGGCCGCCCGCATCATCACGTCCGGCAGCGAGACCTCCGGCGCCCGCCCCGGCGGCAACGGCGGAAACGCTTGGCGCAGCGCGTCATTGGAGACGTTGGTGACCGATCCCGTGGCGGCCTGGGGCCGCAGCGCCGGGGGCGTCACAAAGATCAGCACCACGATGGGCACGGCGAGCAACCACACCACGCCGCCACGGTGGGCATGCCCGTCCTCGGGATCACCGTCCGGCTCGCCCCGACGGATGTCGGAGACGATGGCCACCAGCGCGAGTCCGATCAGCAGCGCGGCGGTGAGCACCAGCCACGGCAACAGCGTGGGCTTGACGTAACGGGTGAACACACCGGTCGCCACGATCAGCCCGATGCTCAGCCCGACCAGCAGCAGGATCGTGTTCTCGGTTTCGCGCTTCATCGAGAACCGCCCAGCAGCAGCACGCCGACCAGGGTGGCCACCGCGGTGGCGACCACCAACGTCGCGGGGGCGAAGCGGGTGGCGAATGCCCGGCCGAACATGCCGGACTGCATCGCCAGCAGCTTGACGTCGACGGCGGGCCCAACCACCAGGAACACCAGCCGCGGAACCAGGGGAACCATCGTCAGGCTGGACGCCACGAACGCGTCGGCCTCCGAGCACACGGCCAGCGTCACCGCCAGCGCCGCCATGACGACGACGCCGAGAATCAAGTGCGCGCCCACGTGTTCGAAGATCCACGGCGGCACCAACACGTGTAGTGCCGCCGCCGCGGCCGCTCCCACCACGAGGTAGGCCGCCGCCTGCAGAAAGTCATGCCGAGCCACGTCGCAGAACACCAACCATTTGGACTGCGTCCCTGGGCCGTGCGACTCGTGCGGCGGGAGTCGGCGGGTGATCCACTCGGTGCGGCCCCACCGCGACCAGGCCCAACCCATCAGCACCGCGGTCAGCAGCGACGCGGCAACCCGGGCGATGACCATCTTCGGCTGACCCGGGAACGCGACGGCCGTCGCTACCACCACGACCGGGTTGATGGCGGGCGCGGCGAGCATGAACGTCAAGGCCGCCGCGCCGGCCGCCCCGCCGTCGCCGAACAGCCGGCGCGCCACCGGCACCGAGCCGCATTCGCATCCGGGCAGCGCGGCCCCGGCCACACCGGCGGCAAGCACCGCCGCCGCGGGGCGGCGCGGCAGCCAGCGCACCAAGCGCTCGGGCGGCACGAACACCGCGATCAATCCGCTGACCACCACACCTAAGCCCAGGAAGGGCAGGGCCTGGACGAAGACTCCGCAGAACACCGTGCCCGCGGTGGCCAACGCGGCGCTGTTCGCGACGACGGCACGCAGCCACGTCCCGAAAATGGCGAAGCCCACCAAACCGAAGACCAGGACTTCCATCGACCCGAAACGCGGTCGGCGCTCGGCCCTCATCTACCCACCCGGCCTGGAATCTCATGACAGTTGATGAAAATGATTATCACTATGGTGGACCGGCGCCCGCACCCGGCCCACCGGCATGGCGGCGCGGTCCACTAGCGTGCAACGCAATGAGCCAGGATCCGGTCGAGCTGACCCGCGGCCTGATGAGCCAGACCGCCGAGCTCCGGCACGGTTTCCTTGACGTGTTGGGCGCGTCGACGAGCGCGCCGGTTCCGACGGTCGCACAGCGTGCCATGAACAGCCCGTTCGTCGCGACGGTCTACGAACGGCTATGGCGGCCGACCGCCTTTTACGTCGCCAGCGGTCTGACCCATCGCGCCGAACAGCGGCGTGCGGCGTCGGCACTGCATCTGTCGACCGCGCACAGGTTGCTCGATGTCGCTTGTGGCCCAGGCAATTTCACCGCTCCCCTGGCCGCAGAACTACCCGAGGGTGGCCTTGCGGTCGGATTCGATATCTCCGAGTCGATGCTGACGCGAGCCGTCGCCGACAACAACGGGCCGCGAACGTGTTATGTCCGCGGCGATGCGCGGACGCTGCCGTTCGACGACGAAACATTCGACGCTGTCTGCTGTTTCGGTGCGCTGTACCTGATGCCCGAGCCGTTCCGGGTGGCCGCCGAGATGGTGCGGGTGCTCGAGCCGGGGGGCCGGATCGCGATCCTGACCAGCTATGCCCCCGACGCGGCGCTGCCGCGGCAGCTGATGACCGCGACCGCAAGCACGATCGGGCTCACGATGTTCGGCCGACGCGACTTCGTCGACCTGTTCGCGTCGGCCGGGCTCGTCGACATCGAGCAGCAGACGCAGCGCGCGGTGCAGTTCGTCGTCGCCGCGAAGCCGTGCTGAGGCCCTAGGACGCCGCCTTGGCAACGCCGAGGATCCGGACGACCGGCGTGCCCTCTTCACACTCGAGGACCCAGGGTTCGCCGCCGTTGACGGGCTCCGAGGTGAGCTTGAACATCACCGGCAACCCGACCCGCCGCGACATCTGCGTGCACTCGACCTGGAACAGCCGATAGTCGCCGTCTTCGTGAACAGCCAGCGAGAAGCCCGGCTGAACGGACTCGACCGGGACCTTCTGCAGGTAGTAGTTGGTACTCATCCACCCGACTTTAGAGCCGAGACCGTACCTAATCCGGCGCCGAAACGCCCTCTTATCGAATGTTCAGCTAAATTTTCCGACCCCATCAGACTCGGGGCGCTTGACGGCCTAAGCCGTGGTATCGGTCGCGCCGAGACGCAGGTGCTCGATGTGGTACACGGCCTCGTCGAGCAGTTGAGCGACGTGATTGTCGTAGAGGCGGTAGACGATGTTGCGGCCGTTGCGGTCGCCGGCAACCAGTCCGAGCGCCCGCAAGAGCCGCAACTGGTGAGACACCGCCGGCTGTTCCATCCCGACCGCGGTGGACAACTCGCCGACCGAGCACGGGGATTGCCGCAGCCGGGTCAGGATCATCAACCGATTGGGTGACGCCAAGGCTTGTAGCGTCTCGGCGATCCTGCCTGCCGACGCGGGATCAAGAGCGGCCGGTGGCGTCACGCGCCCGTCGACCCCGTGTCCCATCTCTCAATTGAAGCACGCACCAACGAACTGATATGACATATGTAGACCTTTACATGTATACATGAGCCGATCGTGTTTCCGAGGGAGGGGACGGAGCCGCTCCGATGAGTAGCACCACCATGCAGCCGACGCGCACGCCGTTGATACCGAGGCCCGCGGGCCTGTGGTCAGTCGCATCGGTTCGGTGGGCGACCGTCGCCCTCGTCCTGTTCCTGACCGGACTCGCAGCTCAATTGCTTGGCGCCCCCTGGTGGGGTTGGTGGCTTTGCTATCTGGCCTGCTATGCCACCGGCGGCTGGGCCCCAGCCTGGGAAGGTTTGCAAGCGTTACGCTCTCGCACGCTTGACGTCGACCTGCTCATGGTGGTCGCCGCCATTGGCGCGGCGAGCATCGGCCAGATATTCGACGGTGCCCTGTTGATCGTCATTTTCGCCACGTCCGGCGCATTGGAAGACGCGGCGACCAAGCGCACCGAGGATTCGGTCAAGGGGCTGCTTGACCTCGCACCCGACCGCGCTGTCCGCATCGACTCCGAGGGAATCGAAGAATCGGTCGACGCCCAAGACCTTTGCATCGGTGACCTCGTCAGCGTGCGCCCCGGTGAGCGCGTCACAGCGGACGGCGTCGTCGTCGCCGGCGCCTCCGATGTCGATCAATCATCGGTGACCGGGGAGCCCATGCCGGTCGGCAAGGCCGTCGCTGACGAGGTGTTTGCGGGAACCCTCAATGGCGCTGGGGCACTGCGCATTCGCGTCATCAAAGACCCGTCCGACACCGTCGTCGCTCGCATCGTTGCCCTCGTCGCCCAGGCATCAGCCACCAAAGCCAAGACGCAACTGTTCATCGAGAAGGTCGAGCAACGCTATTCCGTGGGTGTTGTCGTGGCGACCCTGGCCCTGTTCGCGCTCCCCCTGATTCTCGGTGCCGAGCTACGGTCCACATTGCTTCGGGCGATGACGTTCATGATCGTGGCGTCTCCGTGCGCGGTGGTGTTGGCGACCATGCCGCCGCTGCTCTCGGCGATCGCCAACGCGGGACGCCACGGTGTCCTGGTCAAGTCGGCGGTAGCGATGGAACACCTTGCCGACACCACCCAGGTGACCATCGACAAGACCGGCACCCTGACGACGGGAACGCCGCAACTCACCACCATCGCCACGGTTGACGACCGATACTCCGACGACGACGTGCTGCGGATCGCGGCCAGCGCAGAGCGATTCAGCGAGCACCCACTCGGGCGTGCGGTCGTGGCCGCCGCCCGGGCACGCGGACTCGCTCTTACGGAAGCGACCGAATTTCAGGCGCTTCCCGGGCGCGGCGTGCGCGCGCGTGCCGCAGGCCAGACGATCGAGGTGCTGAGCCCGCGCGCATTTCACAGCAATCCGCCCGCCGCGAGCAGCCTCGAAAGCCAGGGCACTACCGCCGTTCTCGTCATCGTCGACGCAGCGCCGGTCGGTGTCCTCGGACTGGACGACACCGTGCGCGAGGGAACCGACGAGGTGGTCGCCGCGATCGCCGCGCTCACGTCCGGACCGCCGGCCCTGCTGACCGGGGATACCCGGCCGGCAGCAGAACATCTGGCCGCACAGGTCGGGATCACCGATGTCCGAGCCGACCTGCTGCCCGATGAGAAAGTCGCCGCCGTGCGCCAGCTGCAGGCCGACGGCCAGCGGGTGTTGTTCGTCGGCGACGGCATCAACGACGCACCCGCCATGGCCGCAGCGCACTGCTCAATCGCCATGGGCCGCAACGGAGCCGACCTGACTTTGGAAACCGCCGACGCAGTCACCGTCCAAGACGAACTCGCCGCAATCCCGGCAGTCGTTGCCCTGTCGCGTCGCGCGCGCCACGTCGTCATCGCCAATTTGGCTATCGCGGCGACATTCATCACCGGACTCGTCGTATGGGACTTGCTGGGTCACCTGCCGCTGCCCCTGGGCGTCGCGGGCCACGAAGGTTCCACGATCGTCGTCGCGCTCAACGGCTTGCGACTCCTGAGCGGGCGCGCTTGGCGGTCAGGGCTATCGTCTCGGTGACACCAATCGATCGGTAGGAAGGGTCACGATGACGAACGGCGTTGGCAGGGTGGCCGGCAAGGTCGCGTTCATCACGGGTGCTGCGCGCGGCCAAGGCCGAGAACACGCCGTCCGCCTCGCCGAGGAGGGCGCCGACATCATTGCCATTGATATGTGTGGCGACGTCGAGGGCGTCATCTATCCGGGAGCGACGGAGGCCGATCTCGACGAAACCGCGGCGCTGGTCCAGAAGTTGGACCGGCGCATCGTGACCGCCAAGGCCGACGTCCGAGACCTCGCAAGTCTTCGCTCTGCGTTGCAGCAGGGAATCGACGAGTTGGGCCGGCCTGACATCGTGGTTGCCAATGCCGGCATCAGCGGCAGTCCCGCGCCCGCCGCGCTGATCGAAGAAGCCGCCTGGCAAACCATGCTCGACATCAACCTGACCGGGGTCTGGCACACCATCAAGGTGGCGGTGCCGCACATGTCCGACGGCCGCGGCGGATCCATCATCTTGGTGAGCTCCATGTTGGGACTGCGCGGCGGCGGGTACATGGCGCACTACGCCTCGGCAAAGCACGGCGTTGTCGGCCTGATGAACTCGCTTGCCAATGAGCTTGCCCCGCAGTGGATTCGAGTTAATTCGATCCACCCCGGCAACGTGCTGACGCCGATGATCGACAACGAGCAGTTCCACCGCACCCTGCGGCCGGACCTCTCGGAGCCCACCATGGACGACACGGCCGCGGTGATCGGCCAATTCCACATGCTGCCGGTGCCGGTAATCGAGGCGCGCGCGGTCAGCAATGCAGTGCTGTTTCTCGCGTCCGACGAGGCGAAGTACATCACCGGGGCCGCGCTGCCAGTCGATGCGGGGGCTGTCGCAAAGTTCTAGAGCGCCTGTTAAAGGGCCAGTCTCGACGCTGTTCACCACCCGTCACGCGAGTAACGCGGCCAGACCATTAGACGGTTCGCGGCTGCGATATCGCATCTGATATCGCTTTCAAAAGTCGCCCAATGGTCGGTCGCGGACCACGGCCGCGTAAGCTACTATCTACGTATGCATGCAGATAATGCTGCGCCGCTTGCCGAGGATCAGGTCAGCCTGATCGTCGAGATCTTCCGAATGTTGGCCGACCCCACCCGCATTCGGGTGTTGTGGGCGCTGACCGAGGGCGAGTCGTCGGTCAACGACCTCGCCGAAAAGGTGGACAAGCCCGCGCCGTCGGTGTCCCAGCACCTGGCCAAGCTGCGAATGGCTCGGCTGGTTCGCACCCGCCGAGCCGGCACGACGATCTTCTACAGCCTGGAAAACGAACACGTCGGCCAATTGGTCATCGACGCGGTGTTCAACGCCGAGCACGCCGGTCCCGGTGTGCCGTCCCACCACCGGGGCGACCCGAACGTGCGGAGCATCACGACCGATCGTCGGCCCCGAAAGGCCAATGCGCGATGAGCGATCACGGCCACTCCCACGGACATGATCACGACCACCACCATCACCCGAAGGGATTGTGGGGCGGGATCAAAGAGACCTTTGCACCGCATTCCCACGACGCCGCCGACAGCTTGGACAGTGAGCTGGAATCCAGCGCCGACGGCATCCGCGCGGTCAAGGTCAGCCTGCTGATCCTGGGCGCGACGGCCATCGCGCAGATCGTCGTCGTGGTCATCTCCGGTTCCATCGCGCTAGCCGCCGACACCATCCACAACTTCTCCGATGCGCTGACCGCCGTACCGCTGTGGATCGCATTTGCGTTGAGCACCAGGGCCGCAACCCGCCGCTACACCTACGGCTTCGGCCGGGTGGAAGACCTTGCCGGGCTGTTCGTGGTCGCGATGATCACGCTGTCGGCGATCATCGCTGGGTATGAGGCCATTGAGCGGCTGATCAATCCGCGGCCCATCGACCATGTCGGCTGGGTTGCGGTAGCCGGTCTGCTCGGGTTCATCGGGAACGAATGGGTGGCTATTTACCGCATCCGGGTTGGACGCCGGATCGGCTCAGCCGCGCTCACCGCTGACGGTCTGCACGCCCGCACCGATGGCTTTACCTCGCTGGCGGTGCTGGTCGGTGCCGGCGGGGTGGCTTTGGGCTTCCCGCTGGCCGACCCGATCGTCGGCCTGGTGATCACGGTGGCCATCCTGGCGGTGCTTCGCACGGCGGTGCGAGAAGTGTTCCGCCGTCTGATGGACGGCGTCGATCCGACGTTCATCGACGCCGCCGAAGCCGCTCTTGCCGTCCGGCCGGGCGTGCGTTCGGTGCGCAGCGTGCGGATGCGCTGGGTTGGGCACCGGCTGCACGCCGATGCCGAACTCGACATCGACCCCGCGCTGAGCCTGGCGGCCGCGCATCGCATCGCCCACGAATCAGAACACGACCTGATTCACGCCGTGCCCAAGCTGACCACTGCGATGATCCATGCCTATCCCGCCGGCGGCACCAACGCGGCCCAGGAACATCGCGATCGCACTGAATCTCACACACATCACCACTGAGCCAGCGGATTGCGGTTCGCCTTGCCCAACAAGGTTTTTGCTGTGCTGTAGGTGAACGCGAGTACAGTGACTCCGATGGCCGTCGCCTCATCGAATGAGCGGATGATCGCCGGGGTCTCCGCCGCGGCCGTCTCGCTCGGGGTAGCTGCGCTGGTGGGCATCCCGTTCGGCGCGCGGGCCGATGCGCGCGCCGCGATCGGCTCGGTGGTCGTCGACCTGACACCGGGACCCGTCAAAGAATGGGCGATTCAGTCCCTGGGCTCGCTGGACAAAATCTTCTTGGCGATCGTCGTGCTCGCGGTGATCGCCACGATCGCGGCGATCGCCGGGAGCTTCGAAACTCGGCACCGCCCTGTCGGCAGCGCCGTGATCGCCGCGGCGGGTGTCCTCGGATGCACCGCAGTGCTGTCGCGACAGGGCGCGACGTTGCTCGACACCATCCCCACCGTCGCGGGCGCCATCTGCGGCGTGGCGGCCCTGCGCTTTCTCACCCGCCGGTTCTGGCCCGACCCGAAAGACCCGGCCGACGGCGCCGCCGACGAGCCGGACGCGCGCAGGCGCACGCTTGTCGTGTTCGGATTGCTGGGATTCGGCGTAGTCAGTGGTGTGGTGGGTGCGGCCATCACACGATTGGTGCATTCGGTGGCCGCCGACCGCAACGCCGTCACGCTTCCCACACCGCGGGTGCCGGCTCCGCCGATACCCGCCGACGTGCAGCCGAACGGCGTTGCGCTACCGAGCTTTATCACCGCCAACGCCGACTTTTACCGGGTCGACACCGCGCTCAGTGTTCCCCAACTCAGCCACGGCGACTGGCGGCTGCGCATCCACGGCATGGTGAACCGCGAAGCCACCTACAGTTTCGATGACCTCGCCCACTTCGAAGTCGTCGAAGTGGTGACCACGTTGACCTGCGTGTCCAATCCCGTTGGGGGAAAGCTGATTTCGACGGGCGTCTGGACAGGCTACCGGGTGGCCGACCTGCTGGCGGCGGCCGGCGTGCACGCGAACGCCGACATGGTGCTTTCTACGTCGATCGACGGATTCACCGCGGGCACGCCGGTGGAGGCCCTCACCGATGGCCGCGAGGCGCTTCTGGCAGTGGGCCTCAACGGTCAGCCGCTGCCGATCGAGCATGGCTACCCGGCCCGGCTGGTGGTACCCGGGCTCTACGGGTATGTGTCGGCCACCAAGTGGGTCGTCGACGTGGAGCTGACTCGTTTCGACAAGGCGAAGGCCTACTGGACGCGGTTCGGCTGGGCAGCGCGGGCGCCGATCAAGACCGAGTCGCGCATCGACGTGCCGACAGACGGTCAGAAACTGCCGAGCGGATCCGTGGTGTTCGGCGGTGTCGCGTGGGCACAAAATCGTGGGGTGCGGGCGGTGGAGGTCCGCATCGACGACGGCGGGTGGCAGCCCGCCGAACTGGGCGCGAGTTATTCCACCGCGACGTGGCGACTGTGGAGCTTCCCCTGGCAGGCGAAAACCCCCGGGAGACATACCATCACGGTGCGAGCGACCGACAACACCGGAGCGACTCAAACCGCCGATCAGGTTGGTAGCATCCCCGACGGCGCCACCGGCTGGCACACGGTGGACTTCACCGTGGCGGAGACCTGACGGACTATTTCGACGAGATCTTCCGCCAACTGAAGACCGCGATCACGATGCCGATCACCACCGTGATCGGGCCGATGATGGACCAGGTTGTGGTGTTGCTCATCGGGCTTCCACCAAGCACTCCGAACCCCTGGAGCGCCCAGATCAGACCGAACACTGCGACCAGCAACCCGACCGCGAATGTGACGACGAATGCCCTACTCATATGAGAATCCTAGGCGCCGGACGGTAGATGTCCCACCCGCGATGACAGAAAGTGCTGTGGGCGCGACAACGGCGTCGGCGTCGGGCGCCCCGACAATGAGAAGCTTGAGGTTCGCGTGCTTGGCGTCAGGAGGAAGCAGTGACGAACGATAGTGATCTACCGCCGCTCCGCGTCATCGCTTGGGGTATTGGCACGGTAGGCACCGAGATGGTCACGACCATCATCGACCACCGGCCCGACATCGAGATCGTCGGCGCCCGCGTTTATTCGGCGTCGAAGGATGGCGTCGACGTCGGCACTTTGGTTGGTCGCCGCCCGATCGGCGTCGCCGCGACTACGGATGTCGACAAGATCGTGGAGCTCGACGCGGATTGCGTGCTCTACACCCCGCGCAATACCAGCATCGACGACGTATGCACTCTTCTTGCCAGCCGGAAAAACGTTGCGACCACAGCATTCCTGTTCCACCCGCGCCGTACCGCACCGGTCGACCGCGATCGGGTGCTCGAGGCTTGTCGGGCCGGCGGCACCACGGTCCACGGCAGTGGCTTGAACCCCGGGAACCTCTCCGGTGCACTGCCACTGGCTCTTTCGGGAATGTCCCGCACCATCGACAAGATCACTCTGCAGGAACGCGCCGACTGGTCGGTCTACGAAAGCACCTCGATCACGTTCGACAACATGCGCTTTGGGCAGCCAGTCGAGGAGATCAGCCCAACGGGCAGTGAGTTTCTGGCCTTCAACAGTGGAATCTTCACCGAACAGGTCTGGTTTCTCGCGGACGCGCTCAATGCCGAGATCGATGACGTCACCGCGACCGTGGAGGCAGTTCCCGCGCGAGACGATCATCAGATCTTCGACCATGTGCTACGCGCGGGGACGACTGCGGGGCAACGATGGAAGTGGTCGGGGCGGCGCAACGGCGAGGTGCTCGTCGAGATCGAGACGCTGTGGACCGTCGGTGGCGAATACCCCGACCATTGGCCCAAACCCCAGGACGGTTGGACGCTGACGATCGAGGGTGACCCATCGATGCGGACACATTTCTCCTGCCTGGCCAGCTTCACCCGCGCCGCGACCATAGAAGAACACGTTCGCTCGGCAAGTGTGGCCACCGCCATGCAGGTGCTCAATGCCGTACCCGCGATCTGTGCGGCCCCGACGGGTTTCGCCACCGCGGCAACGCTCCCGCTGATTCGCAGCCACATCGGATTCGGCAACACGACTGCGGCGCTCACCGAGGCGTAAAACGAGTCGACCTGGGGCAGGTCAGGAGATTGAGCGGGTGCTAGAACTTGACCGCGAGATCCTGGTGAGCCAACCTACGCACGCCCCAGAAGTAGGTGACCAGCGGCATGGTGCACCACAAGAGGTTCAGGACCACGAACTTGATCCACATCTCGACTGGACTCGTCATGCTTTCCAAATTGTTCGCGATCTCTACCCCGAAGTAGACCGCTGGCAGCGTGACCTCCACGATCATCCCGCCCATGATGAAGGAGAGCTGAGTACTGGTGAACCGCTTGCCATTCCGGAAGAACTGCACCATCGCATACGCCTCGAACAGTCCAATGAAGAAGGCGATCCACTCAAGAACGACGATGAGCGGGTCGCCGTTCAGGTAACGCGCGTCGCCTCCGAGCAGGATGGGCGACCACATGTACGTCCAGACCGACCCGTGCCGCACACCGTCTCTGATCTGGTCGAAGAACAAGAGCCACGGTAGTTCCCAGATGAATCGTGGAATTAGGGCGATGAAGACCCAAACGATGACCATCGCACCCAGTCGCTCCGACTTCGTGCGGTCACGTTGGCCCGGAAGCGGTAGCCACGGTAGCGCGAGCGCTGTCGAGAAACAGCCCACGACGAAGACGACCAATGTCGTGGACGCGACGACGTGGGACACCCCGGCATGAAATTCGAGATACCAGAACACCACGTGAATGACGAAGAAGAACGCCAAGACGCCGAAGAGCGACTTTTGCAGTGACGAGAGTCCGCGCCTCGCCGATGAAGCTCGCTCGTCGTCGGCGCTGATGGTCTCGGTCATGAATCGGGTCTCTGATGACTGGTCAGTTGCACGCTTCATAGCATTGCACATGCAATGTTTTGGTGGCAACGATCCGCCCGTGCCCTAACCTGATTTTGATGAAGCAAAACGGTGAGCAGGGCGGACTGCAACGGTGAACCCGGGCAAGCGTTCTGCCCCGCGTCGTCCGCTCACCGGACGTCAAGGGCGGGGGGACCGGACCCGAGAACTACTCATCGACGAGACGGTTCGGTGCGTTCGCGAGGAAGGCTTCTCAGCGGCCAGCGCTCGGCACATCGTCGAACGCGCTGGCGTGAGCTGGGGTGTCATTCAGCATCACTTCGGGGACCGAGATGGTCTGCTGACTGCGGTGATCGAAGATGCCGTCGACCGTCTGATCGCATCGCTCGAAGTGCTGTCCGATCCAGCGCAAGTCACGGACACAGAAGCTCTGGTGCGGGCCACGTGGGAGGCATTCGCCAATCCAAGGGCGATGGCCGGGTTGGAGATTCTCATCTCGAACAAGGAGTTGCGCGTCGGGCTCGATGGACGGCATATGAAACGTCTCGGTGCGGCGCTGGCGGCCTTGATTCAACGTTTGGATGCCGGTGCCAACCGTGAACACGCCGTCGCGTTGGGCATGCTGCTGTGGACAACACCGGTTGCGATGATGATCGCCGAAATGTTCGCGACGCCTCCGCTGGCCACGAAGGACGCCCAGAAGGCGATTGCCGATCTGATCGATGGGCGTCGCTGAGCGATTAGTTCGGATCAACGCCTTCGACATCGACACCGCGGTGTGACCTGCCCAAACGTTGTGGAGCTAAGGGGAATCGAACCCC